>JAHEYR010000126.1:3598-8532 GCA_023251485.1 Bacteroidales bacterium | reverse complement strand
GAAAACAACAAACGTAAAAGCTTATGGAACAAAGGCTGCAGATGCTCCTTTGAAACTAATGAATATTGATCGTAGAGAAGCCACTGCTAAAGATATTGAAATTGAAATTTTGTATTGCGGTGTTTGTCATTCCGATTTGCACACCGCCAGAAATGATTGGGGTGGAACGATTTATCCCGCTGTTCCCGGTCACGAAATTGTTGGGAAAGTCACGAAAGTTGGAAACGAAGTTACCAAACTGAAAGTAGGAGATTATGCAGCTGTAGGCTGTATGGTTGATTCGTGTAGGGAATGTGACAGTTGTAAACACGACCTTGAACAATACTGTTCAAGTGGACTTACCGGAACGTATAACGGACATGATAAACATTTGGGAGGTCACACTTTCGGTGGATATTCAGAAAAGGTGGTAGTAGACGAGCACTTCGTACTGAAAGTGCCTTCAAATCTCGACTTAGCTGCTGCAGCACCTTTACTTTGTGCCGGTGTTACTACATGGTCGCCACTCCGTCACTGGAATGTTGGAAAAGGCAGTAAAGTAGCTGTTGTAGGTTTGGGCGGATTAGGACATATGGCCATTAAACTGGCAAAAGGCCTGGGAGCTGATGTAACACTATTTTCAAGAACACCCGACAAAAAGAAAGATGGTCTGGATCTTGGAGCAGATGCGGTAATTATCTCTACTGAGAAAGATCAGATGAACGCAGTAAAAGGAAAATTCGATTTGATTATCGACACCGTTCCGTATATTCATGATGTCAATCCTTATGTTTCGACGTTGAATATTAACGGGACGCTGGTTCTGGTTGGTTATTTAGGGGGATTGGAACCAATTTTAAATACCGTTCCGATGATTTTGGGGAGAAAATCAGTAGCGGGTTCTGTTATCGGCGGTATAGCAGAAACACAGGAGTTACTGGATTTCTGTGGCGAACACAATATCGTATCCGAAATTGAAATCATCAAAATACAGGACATCAACGAAGCATACGAAAGGATGTTGAAAAGTGATGTGCGCTATCGTTTTGTAATTGATATGGCTTCACTAAAACAATAATTCTGAAGCAAAAGAACAACGTGATTATTTTAGGTACGAGTGGCAATATTTCCACTCGTACTATATAAAACGACAGAGCTATGACAAATAGTAGAATGAATCCTAAGGTTGATTTTTATTTTAATAAAGCCAAAAAGTGGCAGGAAGAATTGAAGCAGTTGAGAATGATCGTTCTCGACTGTGGGCTGACCGAAGAATTGAAGTGGGGTGTTCCTTGTTACATGTTTCAGAATGGAAACGTTGTTTTAATACATGATTTTAAAGAATACTGTGCGTTTCTGTTTTTCAAAGGCGTCTTGTTAAATGATGCCAATGGTATTCTGATCCAGCAAACGAAGAATGTGCAAGCGGGACGCCAGATTCGGTTCACCAATGTTCGGGAAATAGCTGAGCTGGAATCAATCTTGAAAGCCTATATTTATGAAGCCGTCGAAGTAGAAAAAGCCGGATTGAAAGTAAGTTTAAAAAAGAGTACAGAATACCCGATTCCGGAAGAGTTTCAACATAAATTAGATGAATTCCCTGCCCTGAAAACTGCTTTTGAAGCATTGACACCGGGACGGCAAAGAGCATACAATCTTTATTTCTCCGAACCTAAACAATCCAAAACGCGGGAAGCAAGGGTTGAAAAGTGCATACCGCAAATTCTCAATGGAAAGGGATTAAATGATTAGTTCATCCAATGAGAAAATACATGAAGCAAGCTTTAAGATATAGGCAGAATCACCCGGTGTATATCGCCTGAAAGAGGCCCCATCGGTCGCTTTTTCATTATTTACATTGCGGTTACTTCCACTTGCCAATAATGAAATGTTTTTATCGTACCATCATCCAATTTTATGTCATAAGAACGTTTTTTAGGCTCGCCTAATGAACATTTGATCTCTCTTTTATACAAAGGACCAGCGTATGTCATTGTGTGATATTCGCCTTCCTCTCCACAGACGTCTACATTCGCAGGCAATGATTCAACGAAGTGTCGGTCTAACTCACACCCTACATATGTTTCATCCAATTTATCAGCCTGGGTCACAATTGTCTTAGAACGGATGCCGGAAGCCAGGAACTCTTCGATGACTTCTTTGCTTGTTTTATTCCATAGCGGCTCTACAACTTCAATACCATAAGGACTTAATTTTGATTCCCTATATTTTTTTACGTCGTATAGAAAGATATCGCCAAATATAAAATGGGTAACCCCTTTCGTTTTGAAATGAACGACAGCTTCCTCCATTGCCTGTTCGTATCCGGTCATATCCTGTGTAGGCAATCTAACAATATAGATAGGGATACCGATACTATCAGCCTGTGCCTCTAATATTTCAAGAGGGATTGAATGGATAGAAGAGTTTAATGTTTCAGCATTTACTGTTGTAAGCAAAGCGATTACCTCATATTCATTTCCTTGAATGACTTTCTGAAGTGCTAAAGACGAGTCTTTTCCTCCACTCCAGTTAAATACGGCTTTCTTCTTGTTGTTCATATGTTGTTGTCGTTATAGTCGATGATACAGGATGAAAAGAGCAAATACCTTACCGGATACTCAATTGCGGTTAATTGAGTACAGGGGGCCACAAATCATAAACAATCGGCAATAATCTTTATTAAACGAGGCCTTGTTCAAATAACCTTTCGCACTTTGTCAACCTTGTCTGAACCTTCTTCAATTTTAAACGCCAAAACCAACGTGTCAAAAATGAAGAACGAGCAATCTTAAGTTGATAGTCGGCACTTTTAGAAGTCAAATTATATATTTTGATTTTAAAGTTCGAATCGTAGATGTTTTTAAAGCTTTTTCCAAATTCAATTGCAGCATTTTCGCTTTTACTTAAAGGCTTTGATAATTCTTCGGTTGTGTGAGTCATAATTGCATTGAGTAGTTAATCTTGAAATGATTGTATTCAGTAAGATGGTTATCGGATCTACTATATCATATTCACAAAAATTCTATGTAGGAAGGTTCTAACCGGAGACAAAGGTAGATATTTCTTGATTTTTAGGCAAGCTGTCCGGTTTAGAAAATTGATGATTGGCCTTTTTGCCAGGGTTTGCAATTTGCTACAACACTGCTTTCTGTTGGGCAAACTCAAAAAACAATAGTATTTTGACAAAACTATAACAATCCATATATTTAAATATCACAAAAATAAAATTAAATAATATCTTATTTTCATAGATTAATAGTCCTAATTTTGAACTGAAATACAAACTATTTTAATGAATTATGTGACAACTAATATGACACTTACGAGATGAAAAAAGACACCACGAACTCATCAAAAAACACAACCAGCGTTCTTACTGCATTAGATTATTACAACCGAGCATGCAAACGTGAAGCAATCAGAGATTACCCACATGCCATTCAAGATCTGGACAAAGCGATAAATGATGACCCGGAAAATGTTGACTTCCTGGCTAAACGAGGAACGTTAAGATTCAGGCATCTTGGAAATTTTGCGGCATTAATTGACTTTGAGAATGTGCTACAACTAGATCCTAAGCATGAAGAAGCCAATCTTGATTTTAACTTCATCTATTCTAAAATACATCGCAAAAAAGAAAAAAAAGAAATTTATGAAAACACGATAGACAACGACATTAAAACACGTGCGCTATTTGAAAAAAGAGGGTTAATGAAACTCGAATCCCAAAGCTATTTGGAAGCATTAGCAATTTTCCATAAAGCAATTAAGATTAACCCCTCCGTTTCTGAAGACTATTATGAGTTTTCGCATGCAAAAAAATTACAGGAGAATGGAAAAGAATCTGATGAAGCGACAGGAAGTAACTACAAGTCTACTAATCATATAATCGACCTACTATCCAGCTATGCCCTATTATTTTTTGAGGAACAAAAATATGAACTCACTACATTATTTTGTACGCAGATTTTAAGCTTAGACCCTGACAAACTGGACATCCTTTATCTCAAAGGAGAGGCAAACTTTGAATTAGAGCGGTATAGTGAAGCGATTAATGATTTCTCCTTACTGGTACATCTCAACCCGAGGTCTGTTTTACCCTACTTAAAAAGAGGAAGTGCAAAGATGAAATTGAAAAACAGATATAGTGCCTTCATCGATTTCAGAAAAGCCCTCAAATTGGATACAGAATATTTTGATTTGTATTTCGAGAAGATAAATTCTGAGATCAAAGCAGATGAATTTATTGATGATATGAAATTCTATATGCGACATATTCAGACTAACAATTAATTATCTATCAGATAATCTGAACGGTTGTAATTACATCAAGAGATAAAACAGATCTGATTCAGGCCCGGCAATTAGTCCGGATCAAAAGATCAGGATCTTCGGGACAGGATTTATTTTTCAAGCCACCGTCTGAACTCTGCCAGTTTACTGCGACTGACCAATATATCGTCATCTTTCGAATTGGCGATCTTCAGCTTGAACCGACTCCCTGAATATGCTATTATGTCGGTTATTGCATTGATATTTACAATGTACTTTCTGCTTGTTCTGAAAAACAGCTTAGGGTCGGTCAGATGTTCGATCTGTTCTAGTGAATAGTCAACATCGTATGCCTTTCCGGTATTGTCGAGAATAAAGGTAGACTTCTCGAGACTGAAAAATAAATTGATCTTTTCTACCTCTATCGACTTGATATGCATGCCTACATTTACCACAAAACGCGATTTGTAGTTATGGGTCAGCATTTTCATCACCTGATCGACTTTATATCTTATGGTCTGGTTGTTGGCTTCACTTCCATTGTTATTGATGGTCGTGAACTGTTTGATGGCATAGCTAAGGTCGTCAATGCCGATTGGCTTTAACAGGTAGTCTATACTATTTACTTTAAACGCTTTGATAGCATACTCCTCATAGGCTGTCGTAAAAATGATAGGACA
>JAHEYR010000126.1:0-3588 GCA_023251485.1 Bacteroidales bacterium | reverse complement strand
TCTCAAAACTCAACCCATCGGACAGTTGAATATCCAGAAATATTAAATCAGGCATTGAATGACTGTCGAACCAAGCCAGGGCGTCATCGATGGATGAAATAGTTCCAACAACATCAATTTCTACATCAAGCTGACTTATCAGCCTTTGAAGATGTACGACTGCTGGCTTTTCATCTTCTATAATCAGTGCTTTATACATGGTTAGTGCTTAATATAGGGATTTTAACTACAAACTGATCAGCGGTAACCTCGACCAGAACCTCTTTATCCGATAAGTATTTATATCGCGACTTGATGTTTTCCAACCCAATTTTAGTGGATACTATTTCATTTTTCTTCGGCTGCCGGTTGTTTTTAACAACAATATATCCCTCCTCTTCGTTGATCTCAATCTTTAGGGGGCTGCTTTCAGATACCGCGTTATGCTTTATTGCATTTTCAATAAGCATCTGCAAAGCCATCGGAATAACATATTTATCGGTAGCATCGGTTAGATCGATATTGATCTGCAACGAGTCGTCGTATCTGATTTGATTTAGATATGAAACCGATTCGAGCAATTTTTTCTCAGTGGCAATATCAACCACCTCCTTTTCCCGGCTTTCAAGTACATATCTGAATACATTTGAGAACTCACGGATAAAGTTAACTGCTTTTTGTTGATCGGTATAAACAAGGGAAGACAAAGCGGTAAGACTATTGAAAAGGAAATGCGGGTTTATCTGGTATTTAAGAGATTCATATTCTATCGCCAGCTTTTCCCTCTTCAGCTTTTCTTCATTTACAGCAGCCTGTTTCCAGCTTTTAAAAAAACGGAGACTATTGATGATGATGATACCCGCTACGGTAAAAGTGATCAGGTATTTCAGTCCGTCTATTGTTTTACTCAACAAGGCATTGAATTCCTGTTTCTGAACGACTACATATACAAGCCAGTTGATAAGAGTCAGGATCATGATGTTAATCACCAGATCAAGAAAGACAGAGGCAAAGAACCTGAGTTGTGGCTTTGATAGCCAGGGAATATACCGGTCCAGCTTCCGCTCGGTATATTCATACATCTTCATAAATGGGATTCCCATCGACAAAGAATAGATCACCAGAAAGAGAATAAACCTAACGGACAGAAATCCCTGAGGATAAGAGATGAGTGTGATGATAACGCCGATTAAAATCGGAAAAGACAACCGCCACAGAGGGATTCCGAAAATCTTAAAGTCGACTTTTTTATATGGATTTGAGCGCATAGTTCTAAAATTGAAAGTCAAATGGTAATCAGACAATCTGAACTGAAAATATTTCAATATCAAACAAATTTAATCATAAATGCAATTAACACACATCGTATAATCATTCCTATGTGAAATGAGAAATGACGAATTCCGGAAGCGGTTAATATTGAGTTTAAGGTGTTCAGCTGATTAATTCGCGCCACCAGGGCACATAAAACAGCGGCATATATTCATACCAGCCAAAGAAGAATGAAAAAAAGACATGGATAGCCGGAGCCATCAGTATTGCCAGAGGGGTATATTGCAACAATTCCTTTCGGGACAGGTGTAATATAGCCATGGGAAACAGATAAGTCATGAGCACAGGTATGCCATAGTAGATCCACCAGGGCAACCCTTTACCGTAAGTATAACGCCCAAATAACATTCCGCCTGCTGTAATGACCAGCGTGAGGAGAAATAGCTTCAGGTAGTGGCGAGGAGAACGTTTTCGAACCGTAAAGGTGAGTACTGCAAAGTAAACGACCATTGATACTAACAGGTAAACTAGAAAATGATTAACGTCATTCATTGGTTTAAATTTTAAATTTCAAAGACGATGTAGCTGGAAGGATCTATTTTGTCGTAGACGATCCCTCTGTTTCGATACAAAGTTTATCTATCTGCTATTTAATACAAAGAAAAGATAGCCGGCTGGTTAGAAATAAGAGATGAAATGCAACAGGAAAGGATGAATAGAAATGCTGAATATTCGCCAGTTTAATTCAGTCAAGCGGTTTGATAAATCTAAGTTCTGATCTTACTATTAGCAGTATATAACGAGAAGTTGTCATTTCAGACAATAATTTCTAAAGTAACGTTGTACTATTGACTAGCATTCATAATCATCTAACAATTAATAGTGCGCTGAAGTCATCTCATTACAATGATGCGCCCATTAAGAAAAAGAACTGCTGTGAAGATCTATCTCCACAGCAGTTCTTTTTTAGTCTTCACACCAAACATAAATCTCAACGAAAAAACCTTGATCATCATATCGGTATTCGACTGATTGAACAGTACCCCGGGTACCCGACCAGCTCTGGGCCGATTGCCAAACCTGTACCAGTTCTTCCTTTTTAAGAATATCCACAACGTTTATCCATTCGTTCACCCGGGGGATAAACGGTAAGTCAGTCCATTGCTCAGTGTCTTTAGTTTCAGTAGAGAATATTAGTTTTATCTTCATAAGCTTATTGATAGTGAGCCATCAGACAGACACTTATTGTCTGCTCATTATTACTCCGGTTTCGTTGTATGTTTGAATCTCTCCTCCCATTCAGCTTTCATCTTTTCACGTTCTTCCGCATTCATATTCTTCCATTTGTCAAACCATGGATGCCCATGATTAGATCTCGGACGACAATGTCCTCCACTGAATCCGCCGAACAATATCTTCGATAAAATCAGAATCCCAATGGCCTGCCAGAAAGTAATAATATGAACACCCAGCACAGCCGGAAGTATGCCGTTCCATAATTGCATAACCACCCAGCCGAATAAAAATATCCCGGCAGCTATTGCAATGGGGAAGAATATGGCTCTTTTAATCCAGAAACTTCTTCCCATTTTTTGTCCACAATGCATCATGACTTTAAATTTTAAATTGTGAGTAATCATTTTAAATATTTTGAAGACGTTCGCGTAAGTAAGCCAATGCGTAACGCTTCCGTGAGATGATCGTTTTAATGCTTTCCCCGTTTTTATCAGCTATCTGTTGTAGTGTCATACCTTCAATCTCATTCAGCACAAACACTTCTCGCTGTTTTTCAGGTAACTCGTCCAACACCTTAAACAATGTTTCTTTATAATAAGTGTTGTCGAATTCTGATTCCGGATCCGAACCATCTTCATAAAATGCTTCCGGAAATATCATTTCTCCCTCTTCATCCTCATAAATCAGATCATCCAGCGACAATGTTGTTTGTTTCCTGTATTTATCCACTATCTTGTTCCGGCTCACGCGAAAAAGCCACGAACTCAGCTGCTCAATAGGTTCAGTATCGATGATAGAAATCATTTGGTACCAAACATCCTGCAAGATATCTTCGGCGTCTTCATCGGTCTTAACGCGACTGCGTATAAAACCGAATAAACGCTTTCCATAATTCTGTACGGCATGTATGACACTCTGTTGTTTCTGCTCCATCGTTATGCAATAAATTCGATCATATATACAGGAAGACGAATGAGTTTTGAAATTACTTTAAAAGTCGCAATATATTTTTCAAAATTCACGAAGATACTAATTTTACCCTTGGCAGTAATTGACGGAATATTGTCATTTCAGACACCTCATTCCTATTGTAACTTTGTA
>JAHEYR010000125.1 GCA_023251485.1 Bacteroidales bacterium | reverse complement strand
TAATGTTACGTGCTTTTGCACTTACAATACCCGCTGTTACGGTAGAGGTTAAGTTAAATGGATTACCAACAGCCAAAACCCATTCTCCTATCCGCACTTTATCTGAATTTCCAAATGGAACGAAAGGCAGCTTCTTCTCATCAATTTTTATGAGTGCTAAGTCTGTTCCCGGGTCGGTTCCAATAACCTTTGCGGTATAGGTTCTCTTGTTATTTAGGGTCACTGTTATCGAACTTGCGTTCTCAACAACATGATTATTCGTTATGATGTAACCATCTTCAGCTACGATTACTCCAGATCCTGCTCCTTGTATAGGTTGATCTTCCTGCTGTGATCTTCCGCCAAAGAAATCGCGAAGGTCAAAGAAATAATCATAATTATTTGGTTTTCGTTCGTACGCTGTTTTAATGTGTACTACTGCGTGTACAGTCATCTCTGCTGCAACTGTTAAATCGGGACCGTTGACAGCACCTTGTCCCTCTCCATATGATGCCATTCTCACAGGCAGTTGATAGCCTGCGTTGTCGTTCGACTGGTTCGCTCTGGTTAGTAAAGAATGTGCTCCTAAGGCAAGCATTCCACCGGCGAACGCTACTGCAATTGTTACCAGTAATCGTTTCATATTCTTTACAGTTTAAGATTAACAATCTTGATATTTAATTGTTTTGCGAAATCGCAATAATTATGCCTTTAGAAATATGTCAGTCTTCTATTTAAGAAGTTTTAAGATTTTTGAAAGGATGATTTTAAACACGAAATAGTGCGACTCCGAAAAAATAGATACCGATCCACATCTTACCTGTTTATTTTTAATATTTTACAGCTTAATAAATCTATTGAATACAGATTAGCAGATAGTTATGTTAACAAAAGTTAATTAGAGATAATGCAAAATTGTCAAGTAAAAAACGTTACTTTTGTCATAATTTCAAAATTCGTTTTGTCATAACAATGACAGTTTAAACCGTATAAAAACACTCGCTATGAATTATCAGTTTTATAAATATGAAGGGTGTGGAAATGACTTCGTTATAATTGATGATCGTGCAAATAAACTGGAGCTTTCTGTAGATACGATAGCACGCTTGTGTGATCGCAGATTTGGAATTGGTGCTGACGGACTCCTGCTGTTGAGATCAATGCCTGAATACGACTTCAGGATGGTCTACTTCAATTCGGATGGTAGTCGCGCTACGATGTGTGGTAACGGTGCAAGATGTCTATCCGCCTTCGCGCACAAAGTGGGAGCTATAAAAACTACGGGAAGATTTATTGCTGATGATGGTCCACATACTGCCGAAATCATCTATATAGAGGACACTGAAACACAGGTAGCCATCAGTATGAAAGATGCCACACCTGATGAAAACACAGCAGATCATCTGTTTATTAATACCGGAACACCTCATTATGTGCTCTTTGTTGACGATATTAAAACAGTGGATGTGGTTTCAATAGGTAGAAAAATAAGGAACAATCCTGAGTATGCACCCATAGGAACCAATGTAAACTTCGTTCAGTTTTTATCTGAAGGTATTGTTGTCAGAACCTATGAGAAGGGTGTTGAAGACGAAACACTTGCTTGTGGAACCGGTGTAACGGCTTCGGCAATGGCTGCTTCGCTAAAAACAGGATCTACCTCTGTCCCGGTTAAGGTATTGGGGGGAAACCTGCATGTTTCGTTCAATAGAAAAGATAATACTTTTACAGATGTTGTTTTGACAGGTCCGGCTCGTTTAGTCTATACTGGTGAAACGAGCATGTTCTAAAAACACAAACACTGTTATTAATATACGAGTTCCATCCGACCTATTAAAACAACTTATTTACGGATGAAATAACAATTTAATATTTTCATAGTGAACGGATTAAATATACGACTAAGAGCACTTGAGCCAAAAGATATCGATATTCTCTATCAATGGGAAAACGATCAGAAGCTTTGGAGTATAGGCTGTACTACAGCACCTTTTTCTCGTCATGTGCTTGACCAATATATTGAAAACTCTCATCATGACATTTATTCGACCGGACAACTTCGGTTTATGATTGATACTACCGGTCAGCATCCCCAAACAATAGGGATGGTTGATTTGTATGCCTTCGAACCTTTCCATATGCGGTCTGGTGTGGGTATCATGATTCATGAAGAATTCAGAAATAAGGGCTATGGCTCTGAAGCCATCAATCTGATCATTGAATATGCTTTTAACTTCATGAATTTCAAACAACTGTTTTGTGAGATCACTATTGATAATTCCAATAGTCTGTTTTTATTCAAAAACAAAGGATTTCAACTAACAGGGACCCGCAAAGAATGGGTACGGAGAGGAAACAAATTCATCGACGCCCATTTCCTTCAATTAATAAACAAAGATTATATATAAATTAGGGACCAAATTATGCCATCCCTTTCAAAAAAACAGCAAAACCTTTGAAAAAAATGAAAAGAGCGAAAATCATCATTATTTTATTAGTTGTCGTCTTATTTGCAGCCATAGCCTCAGCATATATCTTGCTCTATGCTCCAAATACTTCAGTTTCTAAGAAATCATACTTATATATCAAGACAGGTTCAACGTATAATGATGTCATCAATCAACTTGAGAAAAGCAATCTGCTCCACTCTGTGGCTACCTTCAAGATTGTAGCAGCCAAGCTGAATTATAAAAAGCGAGTTAAACCCGGTAAGTATTTACTAAAACCGGGGATGGGCAACTATAAACTGGTGCAGTTACTTCGCTCAGGGAAACAAGAACCTGTTCATTTGGTGTTTAATAACATCCGTACTAAACAGGATTTTGCAGGAAGGATTGCTGAACAGATCGAAGCTGATTCGGTCACGATTTTAAACCATCTGAATGATAAAGAATTCATGTCGCAGTTTGGTTTGAATCAGGAAAATGCCTTAACGCTGTTTATCCCCAACACCTATCAGATATGGTGGAACACCAACCCCGACGACTTCTTTAAAAGGATGGCGACCGAGAGAGACAAGTTTTGGAATGTCGATAGAATAGGAAAAGCCAAAGCAATTAATCTAACCCATGAACAAGTTGTCATCTTAGCTTCCATCGTAGAAAAAGAATCGAATAAAAATGATGAGAAACCTGTCGTTGCCGGCGTATACCTTAACCGTTTAAAGAAAGGGATGCTACTACAAGCCGACCCTACCTTGATATTTGCATGGAATGACTTCACCATCCGCCGTGTTCTCAACGTACACAAAACAATTGACTCACCTTATAATACCTATAAGTACAAAGGGCTGCCTCCCGGACCTATCTATCTCCCTGATATCAAATCTATTGATGCTGTATTGAATTACCAACATCACGATTATATTTATTTCTGTGCAAAAGAAGATCTCTCAGGCTACCACAATTTTGCCCGCACACCGCAAGAACATGAACTCAATGCTGCTCGTTACAGAAAAGCACTGGATGTTTTAAACATAAAAAAATAATATCCATGTCAATTTTTAAAGCTTATGATATCAGAGGTGTATATGGCAATGACCTCACTGAAGATATCGTTTACAAAATAGGATACTTTATCCCCGCACTATTAAATACCCACAAAGTGTTAGTAGGTCGCGATATGCGCACCTCATCCCCTGTTCTTTTTGAAGCATTATGCAATGGCATTCTCGATGCCGGAGCCAATGTCTATGACGCAGGACTCTGCACGACGCCTATGGTCTACTATGGGACGGCTCATTTCAAATTCAATGCCTCGGTAATGATCACGGCCTCTCATAATCCCACAAAATATAATGGGTTGAAGATTTCGAGAGAAGATGCACTACCCGTTGGGTTTGATACAGGCTTAGAAAAACTTGAGATGCTTGTCAATGATGGCGACATTGTTGTTTCATCTACCAGAGGATCAATATTTCAGATAGAGTCAGAGCTTCAGACCGACTATTATCAATTTCTCTCCTCTTTCGAAAGCGACTTTTCAAATCTTAATCTAGGTGTAGATTGTTCAAATGGCAGTTCAGGCTATTTCGTTCGTCGGGTATTAGGAGATAAACCGATGTATATTAATGAAGAACCTGATGGAACCTTTCCTAATCACGAACCCAATCCACTCGAAATAGAAAATGTTGAGCAGCTCATCCATCTTGTCAAGACACACAAACTCGATGTGGGCGTTATCTTTGATGGTGATGCCGACAGGGTGATGTTTGTAGACTACAAGGGACGCTTTATCTCGCCCGATCTTCTCATCGCAGCCATGGGGCACTATTTTGGGGCAGGTAAAGACAGATTAGTACTTCACGACATCCGGACCTCAAGAGCTGTAAAAGAGTATCTCGAAAAGGAGGGTTATAAAACACACATGTGGAGAGTAGGTCGTGCTTATGCTGCGCTAAAACTCAGAGAGATCAAAGGACTGTTTGGCGGCGAACTTGCCGGACACTACTATTTCAGTCAGTTCTATTATTCCGACAGTGGATTCATTGCAGCCCGTATTCTACTCGATGTATTTGCAAAATTCAAAAAAGAAGGAATCAAAGTGAGCATGCTTGTCGATAAGATCACCGGACGTTGGGCTAACTCAGGCGAGATTAATTATCGTATTGCACAAAAACAAGAGGCCATGGATGCGGTAAGAGACCATTTCTGCCAAACTGAAAAGCCTACAGATTCCTTCGACTTCGATGGATACAGAGTTGATTTTAAACATTGGTGGTTTAATATCCGACCTTCAAATACCGAGCCCTATCTTCGTTTTATTGCAGAGGCTGATAGTGCTGGTTTATTAAAAAAGAAGCTGGAAGTCTTAAATGACATACTCAAACCGTTTCTTGATGAACCTACTTTGCCGTTGACCCATTAAATTGTTGAAAAGCAATCACGAGACACAATATCAATGAAGTTAAATAGATTATTGATCAGCCTTATCATATCGCTCTTGTTCATTCCCAATTACATGTTGGGAATGAATAAAGAAGATATTTCTGTTAAAGATTCAATCGTAACAGCTTCTTCTTTGCCATCAAAAGATTCTGTTATCCGCCTGAATAGCCTTCAAAAATCTATCGACACTTTACATCAACAAACGAATATTGATTCACTTCAGCAAAAAGACACACTCAACAAAAAACGACTAACGACCTTTATTATCGCCGGTGCTTCTATATATGCTGTAAGCATGACCGGACTCTACCAATTATGGTATAAAAATTATCCTCAATCAAAATTTCATTTCTTCAATGATAATGACGAGTGGCTTCAAATGGATAAGATGGGCCATTTCACAACTACATATTATATCAGCAAAGCATGTTATAATTCACTAAGATATAGCGGCATCAATGAAAATAAGTCGATTCTGTTCGGAGGAGGAATCGGAATTTTTTACTTAACCGTAATTGAAATACTAGATGGGTTCTCCTCCCAATGGGGCTTCTCTCCTGGCGACATGACGGCCAATACATTAGGTTCCGGATTATTTGTAAGTCAGCAGCTATTATGGCACGAGCAACGGATACAATGGAAATGGTCGTTTCACCAATCACCTTATGCAAAGTATCGTACGGATCTGATGGGGAACGGACTTAAACAACAATGGGTGAAAGACTACAATGGACAAACCTATTGGGCATCTATCAATATTCATTCATTTTTAAGCAAAGGAAGCAATTTTCCAAAGTGGTTAAATCTGGCAGTTGGATATGGTGCTGAAGGGATGACAGGAGCCGCCAGGAACTCTACGGTCTATAATGGCAATCCGATCCCCCCATTTGAGCGCTACAGACAGTTTTATCTATCGGGCGACATAGATCTTACCCGAATCAAAACGCGCTCTAAGACCCTCAACACAATCTTAAATGCCATTGGATTTATCAAGTTTCCGTTCCCTACACTTGAATTTAGCAGAGGCAAAACGAAATTCTATCCCCTTTATTTTTAATATTAGAACGGATATCCAATTCCCAGATTTAAAATCAGGTTATTTCTGCGCCATTGCTTGTCGCCGAAATTGATTTGATTCAGTACCCATCGTTGACCTGTAGGCAAACTGGGCTCGCGTAATGGCATACCCAGATCGATCCGCAACAATAAAATAGTAAGATTGATACGGAGACCAACACCGGTTCCAACGGCAAGTTCGTTAAGAAATGATTTTGAAAATTGAGCACCGGGTCGTAAGGTGTCTTTACTATACAGCCAGATATTGCCCATATCGATAAAGACGGCTCCTTCCAGCATACTGTTGATGGAATAACGCAATTCTGTATTCAGCTCAAGCTTTATATCGCCAGATTCATCAGGGAAGAAAGAAAGATTGCCGGTATTGGGATCCTTATAGGTTCCGGGACCGACAGAACGACTTCGGAAGGCACGCAAACTGTTATTCCCACCAATGAAAAACTGCTTGATATAAGGAAGTTGGCTAGAGTTGCCATAGGGCAAACTGAAGCCAAAGATGAACCGATTTGCAAGTCGTGCTTTAGGACTGATCTCATAGTAATATCTTAAATCAGTTTGTGTTTTGACATATTGCGAAAAGGGCGCACCTAATATATTTTTCTGTTGTGTTATGGGGTCTTTCTTTACAACGAGTCCGGCTAAATTTCCAGAGAGGTCGATAATACCATTAAAATAAATCCCCGTTCCTTTTTGATTATTGACAAAAGGATCGATGGTATATGAATAATTCGATCCTATGATAAACTGATTATCAATTGCATGCTTTAATATTGGGTTATGCGAAAGACTATCAAGGTATTTCTGTGTTATATTAATGGCTCGTACATAATTGATTGAGAATGGATTAAACTCATGCTGAACATTTGCACTCGGTTTCCATACATATCCTAACTCTGCTTTCAGAGAATTCAACGTATATAATTTAACACGGTTCAGTAAATCATAACTGAGGTTGATTTTAGTCTTCGGGACAAATGCATTGGTTGTATTTAAGTCGAGAAAAGGAACTACAAATTTCGGTATTGTAAAGGTGATACCTCCTCCATATTTGTAAGTATTATAACCACTCTGATAGCCACTGTATTGCATCTCACTTCCAATATTACCATAAATATCGAGATGCTCAGCTGCACGAAAAGCATTCCGGTTTCTGAATGTAAGCGTAAACAAGGATCCGATATAATTATTCGATTTGGTATTTGCGGAAACCTCTGCCCGTAATGATTTGATGGGCAACGGTGTCAGATAATAATAGGTGTTCAATCTTCCGGTATCACTTTGGTTATTCAGAGATAGCTCGAATCGATTCTTTACAAACTTGAAGACATCCAGACTGACCAATCTGCTTAATGTAAGATTGTGATCAGTACGGGTATAGACATCCGCAGAATCAAAACGCATGATATGTTGAAACAGTCCGGGCTTAAATTTTTTACCGGGATCAACAATATAATACCCACCATACAGGTATTTTTGCACATCGACGGTATCTACCTGTTTACTATTGATACGGTAATTGGGATAGATGTACACATTATCGATGATATAAGGCTTTTTAGCAGCCACAGGTGTGTTTTCTTTTACCCTGAGCAACATGTTTACATTATGGTTGCCAATGGTACTGTCGGCATCTAATATCAATAAATCGGGACTAAAGAAATAGTAACCCTCTTCTTTTAATGTAGCGTCTATTCTTGATCGCTCACCCTTGATGATATCGAGATTAAATGGATCTTTGGGATGCAGAAAGGTTTTAGATTTTGTATTTTGGATGGCGCGTCCAAGTGAAGTATTGTCGGTTTTAAAATCAACAGTTTTTATGGTGTAAACCCGTCCCGGCATTAGCGTATAGTATGCCTGTGCTTTCTCTCTTTTTACAATGGCATCGCCTGTTGAAGCAGACTGGAAATAGCCTATATTCTCCAGATAATTTTGTAGCAGTTTGCTATTATAATCAACATCGACACTGCTTAACAATACAGGGGACTGGCCTATCTTTCTAAAAAACTTACGGATAAAATTTGTCCTGGCCGGATTGCCTGCCATGTTATAAAAAGATAGTTTAAACGGGATCCCCAGAAACCTGCTATTGGGTAGTGGCCGTGTAAGTGTAGCAGTTAGTGTTACCAGCCGTTTCTTCTCTTTTCTTGATAGGGTGCTGTCGTTCACTTTTATGGTGGCACCTGTATATAATGCATCGCCTTTGGGCACATATTTAGTGCTATTGCACGATGCCAGAAAGACAATGGCAACCATTGAAAATACTATCGTAGTTCTATTTCTCATTCGTTTTGTTTTCTGAAGGAGGAATAATGGCTTGTTCTTTAGCTTCTTTTGCACTATCAGATTTTGTGATCTCGCTGTTTTTCCTGTTGATCTCTCTTTTCTTCTTTCGCTGATCGGCACTGGTAAAGATGTCTTTAAACTGGTTGTAGTCGACAGAGATAATAAAACCAACACCGGTCTCAATGACATAACCCTCAATGGTGCCGGTATAATCGTTTTTACGATAAACCAGCAACATGTATTTCCCATCTTTACTAAGCTTATAGTTTAGCGCGATATTACCTGCTAAATTGTTTTTCTGCTGATTGGCCTGCATGGGTCCTTCCAGTTCGAAGTCGCTTCCAACACTTACGGTTAAACGATCGC
>JAHEYR010000124.1 GCA_023251485.1 Bacteroidales bacterium | reverse complement strand
CCAACGTATTTTATGATCGATACTCAGATCTACTTTATGTTTCAGATTGTCCAATACATATTTGGATGCTAAATCGCCACTTTGTTTATCTGCATACAAATAGGCATAATCGACTTGCACGGAAGTGATGAAAAATTGATCGCCAAAAGTATTGCGTGGTTTCCATTTTGTAGAAAGCTCAATGCCAGAAACATTCACCTTGGTGTAATTCATTGCTTTCCAAACAGTCTCATTAGGATATTTCACCCAGTCGATCATATTTGTTCCCCAACGTTCAAATATGGCAATATGTCCTTCAAAAGCAGCGCGATTAAATTTCAAACCAGTTTCAGCAACAATTGCCTCTTCGGGTTTGAGGTTAGGATTTCCAAGATTGGTGGGACTGTTGTAATATAAATCGGTAAAGGTGGGAAGACGTAAAGTCCGGCTTCCGGAAGCATACCATCGTATGCCTTTTGATATCTCGAATCCAAGATCAACGCCAGGATAGAGGCTGATCTTATCCTTAAGGTCAGAATTATGACTAATCATTAATCCGGCAGAAAAAGAGAAGCGACTCAGATAGATTGAGTGCTCTGCAAACAGACTAATGTTATTTCGGGTATGCCCATTGGTGAAAAATACACCATCTTCACCCGGTACTTTTATGGGTTTTGAAAGGGGTTCACCCAATACATTACTTAAAATATTTTCTGAACGGAAATCCAGACCGAGTGATGTTTTTCCAATTCCTGAAATAAACCACGAGCTCAGTCCTGCACCATAAACATTGGTCATGTGGTAATTATGCGATTTATACCAATCGGGAGGATTGTCGCGAAATAGTTCAAATTTATCATTATGTTGTCGCCAATATAACGAAGGAACAAGATGTAGTTTTCCCGATCCTTGAAATTTCAGACTTCCAAAAAGTGTTCGGGTAGCTTCAAATTGATTGGGGTATAATGGGGTATAGAAACTGTTGGCCCCAAAATCGCGGGTAGCATATCCAAACTGAAGATCAGCTTGCCCTGATTTGGTGTCCAACTTCGCATTATAGAAGAAGTTGTCTACCTTGTAATCCGTATTATCCGTATATCCCTCAGCACCTGAATGCGATAAGGACAGATAGTTTGTGATTTTTCCGGTCGATACCGTTCCAGAGAAATCAGCTTTGTATAAGCCAAAGTCACCCGTCATTAAATTGACAGAGCCTGTTCCTGATTTTCCGGTTCCGGTGATGATGTTAACCACACCGTTAAAGGCGTTGGCACCGAAGATACGGGCACCGGGGCCCTCTAAAATCTCAACCCGTTCGATACTTCCAATGTCGATCGGAATATCCATGTTGTGATGACCAGTCTGTGGGTCTGAAACATTAACCCCATTTAACAAAATAAGCGTCTGGTCGAACGATCCGCCCCTAACGCTCACATCGGCTTGTACGCCATTTCCGCCTCGCTGACGGACATCCACATTCAAGGCATACTCCAGTATACCATCGAGACTTTGAACCGGAAGATCTTCAATCTCCTCTTTCGAGATCACCCTGACAACACGGGCAACCTGTGAGGCTACGGCAGGCGTTCTTTGTGCTGTGACAACGACACCCTCAAGCTGTATCTTTTTAGCAATCTTGAGCGAATCGGCATGTTCTTGTGTTTTACCGGGAGTTGCCAAAATAGAACAACTCGCCGTCAACACACAGATTTTGATGACCGACCCAAGACTGTTAAAGATACTGTAAGGTTTCCTTGTCCAACGGCTAAAAAAACGCGTTAAGCACCTCTTAACAATTGACTTAGATTTAAACATAATAATTAATTAAGTGTAACAATACGCTGCAAAGTTACAATGAAAGGTTAAAAAACCTAACAAACGACACATCGTCAGATTAAAATTGATGTTCAAATCCCAATGACTGCGCCACTTTTAAATCAAACAAAAGCTGATTGAGTGGGTTTTACTTAAAATGATATGCTATTATGTCTAAGTTCAGATTAAACGATTACGAAACTGTTGTCACCTCCATAAAAGAGATTGCCCCCGATGTTTGTCTGCTCACATTTAAAAAGAAGTGGCACTTTCTGGCTGGTCAGGTTGTAGGGATTGCCTTAAAAGGAGGCGACGATCCGCGAATGTATAGTCTCTCCGGCGGCACGGACGATCAAGAAGGTGAAATCATATTCGATATCAAACCGGAGGGCTCACTAACTCCGCGACTGTCAAAGTTAAAAGTCGGTGATAAGCTTTTCGTTTCAGAACCCTTCGGTGAGTTTACGGCCAACGAAAAACCAGCATGGTGGATTGCTTCGGGAACAGGAGTAGCCCCTTTTGCATCCATGGTTCGTTCGGGATTTATAAAAGATAAACGACTAATCCAGGGAGGGCGTTTTGCCTATTCGTTCTATTTTGAAGATACCTTTAAGCAGGCACTTGGCGAGAACTATATCCGTTGCTGCTCGCAGGAAACAGGAGATGGACTCTACCCGGGCCGAGTCACCACATGGCTGGAAGAACAAACCGATTTACCAAAAGATGTGTTGTATTACATCTGCGGTAATGCCGAGATGGTGGTAGATGCCCGCGATATCCTCATCAAAAAAGAGATCCCCTACGAGAACATCCATTCGGAGATTTACTTCTGAGTTCATAAACTTTCAAAACAGACTGATGGTTATGCCATGAAAATAGATAACTTTGTAGCATAAACGATTGTCCACACTTGAGGAATATTTTTGCATGATCAACTTTTCGATTACACCTGAAGAACTAAACGAACTTCCCATCGGAGCCTGGGAAGGCGATATTGTACTTATCGACAACCCTTTAGATGTACAGGGAGCAATTGATGAGATCAGCAAAGAAAGTATTATCGGTATCGATACCGAAACGCGTCCTGCTTTTAAAAAGGGAGTCGTCTATCGCATTTCACTGGTCCAGATAGCCACAGTAGATTGCGTCTATCTATTTAGACTTCACCAGGTTGGGCTACCGCTAGGACTGATTAAAATTTTCGAATCAGAAGAGGTCATGAAAGTAGGTATTGACTTGCATCATGATATGGGGACGTTACAATACTTTCGCAAGTTTACGCCAAAAAACGTAATCGAACTCAACTCATATTGCACACAAAAGGGATTTCTGGTAATGGGATTACGTAAGTTATCAGCAGCCATACTTGGAATCAGAATCAGCAAACGACAACAGACCAGTAATTGGGAAGCAGAGACATACTCTCCTGCCCAGATAAAATATGCAGCAACGGATGCCTGGGCTTGTCGGGCTTTATTTGTTCGTCTAATGGAAAACGGCATTTATCCTGATTAAGATGAAAGATCTTACGGAAGGCAATGTAGCAAAACTAATCTTTCAGTTTACGCTTCCAATGCTCATTGGAAACATCTTCCAACAGACTTATAATATCGTTGACAGTGTAATTGTCGGTAACTATCTGGGCAAACAGGCACTAGCGGCTGTTGGAGCGTCATTCCCGATCATCTTCATTCTGATTTCACTGGTTATCGGTGTGGCTTCGGGCATGAACATCATTGTTGCCCAATACTTTGGAGCAAAAGATATTGAGAAAGTCCGTCGTACGATCGATACCATGTATATCTTTATCTTCACTGCTTCCTTGATTGTCACAGTAGTGGGCATCTACTTTAGCGAATCGATGTTACGGATGACCCGTTTACCTGAGGAACTTATTCCAACCGCTACCATCTATCTCCAGGTATATTTTGCAGGCGTTATTTTTCTCTTCGGATTCAATGCCACCTCGGCCGTATTAAGAGGGTTGGGTGACTCAAAAACGCCACTCTACTTCCTGATCATTGCTTCGCTTGCCAATATTGTGCTGGTAATCCTTTTTGTGACCGTCCTTAAATGGGGCATTGCCGGTGCTGCCGCAGCTACCGTCATCGCAGAAGGAGGCGCTTTTATAACGGGGGCATGGTATCTCAACCGCACACATCCCATCATTAATCTCAGCTGGCGAAAGCCTGACTTCGACTGGGATATTCTCCGTCTGAGTGTACGTATCGGACTTCCTTCAGGTATTCAACAAACACTATTCTCACTGGGGATGATGGCTTTGATGTGGATCGTAAATCGTTTCGGGACCAATGTCATTGCTGCGTTTAGTGTCGCCGGAAGAATTGAGTCGTTGGCAATCATGCCTGCTATGAACTTTTCGATGGCACTGGCTACTTTTACAGGCCAGAATATCGGAGCGAACAAATACGCAAGGCTCCAAAGCGGATTAAAATCCACATTAGCGATGTCAGCGGTTACTTCAGTCATTTTAACACTGGTGATTGTTATTTTCAGTCAATATGTGATGCGACTTTTCACTTCCGACATGGAGGTTATCAGAATCGGACAGGAATATCTGATGATCACTTGTTCTTTCTATGTCGTTTTCTCTACCCTCTTCACCTTTAACGGTTTGTTACGTGGAGCCGGTGATACCTGGATTCCGATGCTGGTATCACTATTCTCGCTTTGGCTATTTCGAATCCCATTGGCCTATTTCTTCTCTCAACACTTTGGAGAAAAGGGAATCTGGTGGGCAATTCCAATAGGATGGTCTTTCGGAGCTATTGTCTCTTTCTTCTATTACAAAACAGGTAAATGGAAAACAAAAGCTGTCGTAAAACATACCACAGCTGAAGCGATCTCGGACGCTGTATAAGTGAAAAATATTTAACCCCAATGATTCTGACAGATTAGTCGGCAACAGATCATTGTTTAACCAACCTCATCTCTTAAAAAACCATATTCTTTTTCAACTTTTGCTATTCGGGTCTTAAAAGATTTATACCAATCTGACCTTCCTTTTTCTCTTGCAATTGTATGCTCGATATTTTCTTTCCAGTTTTTTATTGCATTAAGATCCGTCCAATATGAAACAGTTATTCCAAGTTCATTTCGGGCTGATTCAATACCCAGAAAGCCATCTTGAGTAGAAGCCAATTCAACCATTTTATCAGCCATTTCAGAATAGCCATTGTCACCAGCTGTTCTTACCGAACTAAATATCACAGCATAATATGGTGGAGAAGGTGTCTTTGCGATCATAATTCTCTCTTTTGTCCTGTTTCAATAATCAAGATTTAACAACTTGAATTGGTCTTCTTTTATAAGATGATTGACAATCTAACTCTACGAATAGGTTTCGTATTGATAAGTCATCGTGTAGTTTTGAGGAATCCGATAGTTGCTGTTTGTAATCAATACCTCCGAATCCTGTTGCCGACCTTCTTCATCAAAAGTCCGTGTCACCCTACTGATCAGTTCATCTTTCTCGTTGTGTTCTTCCTGAAGAACGATATTTCCTTTTTCATCATAGACAAAAGAGATAAAAGAATGCCTGTGTCCATCTTCATCCTCTTGCAAGGTTACCCTATCTTTTTCATCATAGGTATAACGTGTACGCTCCACTAAATTACCGGCTGCATTATATTGTTTGATAACCTCCTTACGCCCTTTTTCGTCATATTCGGTTACCTCACGATGTTCTTCTTCGTCCAATGTATTACGACGAAGCAATGAAGCCAGGTCGTTCTTTTCGTTGTATTCATACAGGTCTTCAGAAATCAGATTATCAGTGCCATCATACACAGCCTGACGAATAAGTAAACCATTCTCATACTCAAAGGTTTCGATGGTTTCTATATCTCCTTCATCATCTTTCAGTCTGCGAACGGAGAGCTTGTTATTCTCATCATATTCACACTCTACCGTGTCCGTATTTCCGGCCATGTATTCCTTACGTTCCGACACGACCTTTCCTTCTTCATCATAGAAAAAGAACTTGCTTTCCAATACCTCTCCTCCTTGAGAAAAGATCTCCGCACTCTTCCTACCTTCAGCGTCATAACGATATTCTACGCTATCATCTTCCTGATCATAGTGATCAAAGTTTATCTGCTTTAGTTCTTTACCCTGTTCGTTAAACTCAAAACGCTGAACACGATGTGAATCAAGACTTCCACCAGAAACGGGGATAATATTTGTACGAATTGTTGTAACACTTTTTAAGTTAGCCATGAGATGGATGTTTTTTTACAAAAGTAAGTAATAATTACTTTTTTCCAGTTTTTTCTATCTTTACAAATTCAAAAAACAACCCATGAACAAACTTAAAATTTTACTCATAGCTGCTGCTGTTGTCAGTAGTTTATCAATAAATGCTCAAACTGTGAACTATCCTGTTACAAAGAAAACCGATGTGGTAAACGATTACCATGGTATACAAGTTGCCGATCCCTACCGTTGGCTTGAAGATGATAATTCAGCCGAGACCAAAGACTGGGTGAAAGCCGAAAACAAAGTAACACGCCAATACCTCGATGCCATTCCTTTCCGAAATAAAATCAGAGAACGACTTGAGAAGATCTGGAACTTCCCAAAATATGGTGTTCCGCATAAAGAAGGGAAATACATTATTTTCAGTAAGAACGATGGGATGCAAAACCAGAGCATCCTTTATATTCAAGAAGGACTAAACGGAACACCCCGTGTATTACTCGATCCGAATAAGATCTCAACCAATGGCACTGTAGCACTTGGAGAATACTCCTTATCTCACGATGGTAAATATTTCGCCTATTGCGTGGCTAAAGCCGGCTCAGACTGGAACGACATTCATGTAATGGAAGTCGAGACGGGGAAATTATTAACCGACCATATTAAATGGGTGAAGTTTTCAGGCATCTCGTGGCAAGGTAACGGATTTTATTATAGTGCTTACGATGCTCCTAAAAAAGGAGAAGAACTCTCAAAGAAGAACGAGTTTCATAAGATCTATTTTCATAAGGTTGGAACATCACAAGAGGCTGATGAATTGATTTACAAAAACGACAACTATCCCCTCAGAAATTATGGTGCCGGTGTGACGAATGACGAACGATATCTCATCATTTCAGAAACCGCAGGAACCAGTGGCAATGCACTTTATGTAAAGGACCTCAAGAAAGAGAAAGCCGATTTTGTAAAGGTAGCCGATGGATTTGACTTCGACTATGGTGTGGTTGACAATGTAAAAGATAAATTATTGATTCACACCAATGATGGGGCTTCTCGTTATCGATTAATTTTGATTGATCCTGAAAATCCCGCACGTGAAAACTGGAGCACCATAATCCCTGAAGAGAAGAATGTATTACAGTCGGCTGTAGTTATTGGAGGACACATCATTGCAACCTACATGAAGGATGCTTCCAATAAGGCATTTCTCTATTCGATGGAAGGTAAGATGCTTCACGAAATCGCCACTTCTGGAATTGGTACTATTGGAGGATTTTCCGGTAAACCCGAGGATAAATTCAGCTTCTACAGCTTCACCTCATTCACCATGCCCACTACTATCTTCAAATACGATGTGGTTAAAAATAGTTCAACTGTCTTTTCTCAACCCAAACTAGATTTCAGTACATCGAATTTTGAGACCCGGCAAATATTCTATACCAGCAAAGACGGCACAAAAGTGCCAATGTTTATCGTACACAAGAAAGGATTGAAACTCGATGGACAGAATCCGGTTTATTTGTATGGTTATGGTGGATTCAACATCAGCCTTACACCTGCATTCAGTGCCGCCCGTATGATTTGGCTGGAAAAAGGAGGCGTTCTGGCTATTCCAAACCTCAGAGGTGGTGGAGAATATGGTGAAGAATGGCACAAGGCAGGCACGTTGCTTCAGAAACAAAATGTATTCGACGACTTTATTGCTGCTGCAGAGTATCTGATCAAGCAAAACTATACCAATTCATCCAAACTGGTCATCGCAGGTGGCTCTAATGGAGGATTATTAATTGGGGCTTGTATGACACAACGGCCCGACCTGTTTAAAGTAGCATTGCCCGCAGTAGGTGTAATGGATATGCTTCGTTTTCATAAGTTCACAATTGGCTGGGCCTGGACCGGAGATTACGGATCGAGTGACGATGCCGAGCAGTTTAAATACATCCTGAAATACTCACCACTGCACAACTTGAAGGCAGGTGTTCATTATCCGGCAACACTTGTAACCACTGCCGATCACGACGACCGCGTAGTTCCTGCACACTCGTTTAAGTTTGCAGCGACCCTACAAGAAAAACATGCTGGAGAAAATCCTGTACTGATCCGCATTGAAACAGAAGCCGGACATGGAGCCGGAAAGCCAACCAGCAAGCAGATTGACGAATGGTCGGATGTCTGGGCGTTTACCTTTAAGAACCTTGGATTGAATTACTGAGAAGTACCGTCAGGGAACCTGGAAGGCTTAGCTGTATTTGGATTTGTAATAAAATCATCATCATGCAACGACATCAGAAACGACTTTAACAGTTGTTTCTGAGTCGTCGAAAGTCTCACTCCGCCATTATTTGCGTGATGCATTAACGGGCTAATATAAGGTGATACAACAACACCTGTAGAATAGAAATCGAGTACTTCGTCAAGGGTCTTAAATCTTCCATCGTGCATATAAGGGCCTGTCAGGTCTATATTACGCAAACTTGGTGCTCTGTATGCTCCAATATCCATAGGATTTCCGGTGACATGAAACCGGTCTCTCGGGTCATCATTTGCCCCTGTAAAGTCAGCCTGCTTGCCGTTATTATAAAA
>JAHEYR010000123.1 GCA_023251485.1 Bacteroidales bacterium | reverse complement strand
AACCTGATTTGTTTTTGATCGGCAATGACCTCTTTCGTTTCAGCACCGGAATAACAAGTGAAAAACACCTCCTCTTTTCCTGTCTTTAATTTACGAAGTGATTGACTTACACCGTCACCAAGCCAGATCACCCTACTGTTTCCAGCAATGTCATCATCTTTTCTTGTCACGAGGGACGACTCAATTAATGTTGACGGATAAGTCGAATTCATCATCTTTGCTCCGAACCAAGAGAACTTTTTCTTATCGAATCCAACACCGTGCATGAAATTATAAGTAGCAACTCGCAACCCTTCACCAAATTGATCGTGATCTGTCGGAACAGAATCAGAAAAAGGAGCCTCATTATTTGAAAAGGGATTAAGTTGGTTTGAAACCCTCGCGACGCCATACCTTGCAGGATTACAACCAACAGGACTATGTACTGTCATGGCAAATCGATGCCAGAATGCAGATTGAATGAGCCCCAAAGCAAAAAACTGACGAACAACCTCCAATGAGTCTATCGTTTCCTGTTCAGTTTGTGAAGGAAAACCATACATCAAATAAGCATGTACCATTATGCCTGCAGTAGTAAAAGCATCACAGGCATTTGCAGCACCAAATAAAGTAACACCCTTATTCATCAGGTGCAACAATCGATCAGAAGCAACCTCAATACCACCCGAAACGGCAATACATCCTGATTTTGCTAACAGCATACAAAGATCAGGTGTAAACGATTTCTCAAAGCGAATATTTCCCCACCAGGTAACTTGTAAGCCTCTATTGATGATCTCTAAAGCCATCCGCTTCAACACAACCGGAGGAGCAGCCTCATCTACAAGATGAAAGCCTGACTGGCCGGTTTGTGCGATCATTGCTTCCATCCTATCCACTAAAACAGAGGCAGAGACTGTTTCATAACGCGCTATATAATCAAGCGAAGTATCGCAAAAAGCACACTTTGCCCAATAACAACCATGTGCCAATGTTAATTTATTCCATTTCCCATTGCTCCATAATCGCAACATAGGGTTTGCAAATTCCGTAAGATCCAGATAAAGAGGAAGTGGTAATTCTGAATAGTTTGGGACTCCACGATCAGCCATCTTAACATTTTGAATAGAATCTAATTGAACTATTTTAACCCTATTTTGGTAACAAAACATCGTTCGGATCAGGGAATCCGGGTTATCTTCATTGAGCAAATCAGATTCCTTAAGTTGCTCAATTGAATAATCCGACTTTATAAAGCCATTCATCAATCTTTTCAACGGCAGTTCACCATCATCAAACGTCAGGAAGTCAATAAAGCGAAATAAGCGTTCATCCGATAATTGCCGCAATTCCGTATTAACATATCCTCCACCCATCACCGTTAAAACAGACGGATACTTTTGCTTTACCAGCGCGCCGCACTTTAAGGCGCCATACAGGTTTCCAGGAAAAGGAACGCAAAACCCAACCACTTGAGGGGATGATTGCAAGAGCGCCTCCTCAAAGATGGAGAGCATCATCAGATCAATTTGATTCATCACAGGCTGTTCCAACTCTACCAACAAAGGATCGAACTCAGGCAGATATAAACAAAGCTTCTCTGCATATTTGATTAATTCAAAATTGGGAGCAATATTCTCTTTAATAAAGTCAGCCAGATCTTCAATATACAGTGTTGCCAGATGAATGGCCTTATCATGGACTCCTATTTCACCAAAGGCCCAATCGAGCTCTTGTAAGCCCTCAAATCGCCTACCCTCCGGAAGATATCCCCGTGTACAGATTCGCTGTGCCAATGTAGGCTCCTGTCCTCTCAGAAAACGTATTACTGCCTCAACAGTGTCTTCGTAACGTGATCGACAAGCAAGAATTTTTCTCGACAACACAGTCGAGCTCTTCGAAGATTTTTTTTGGTCAACTTCATTCCTCTCCGCAATCCTTCCTTCCCAAACATCATCAAAGATAGATTGAAGAAAAGATCGTGTAAAGATCCGATCAACCAACAGGATACCTAAATCCAGCTGCACGACGTTATATCCTATTTTTTCAAGATATCCCGCAAGATAAGGCGAAGCCGGATAAGGGGTATTTAGTTGTGTTAATGGTGGAGTGACCAATAATACCTGCATAATTATACACTAATTATAGACTTTTCAAATACGAGATCAATAATTCTGTGGCTCTTCCACGATGACTGATTTTGCTTTTTGATTCCATATCCATCTCTGCAAAAGTTTGAGAATATCCATCCGGTTGAAACACCGGATCATATCCAAAACCTTCATTTCCTCTACGTACTATCGTGATATGTCCATTAACAATACCTTCAAAGAAGTATTCCTTACCTTCAATAATCAAACAGATAACGGTTCTAAATCTGGCTTTGCGGTTTTCTTTTCCGTCTAGCTCCCCCAGAAGCTTAGTCACATTAGCTGCAGAATTCTGATCTTCTCCCGCATAGCGGGCCGAATAAACACCCGGACGTCCATCTAAAGCATCGACCTCTAATCCCGTATCATCTGCAAAACAATTCTTTCCAAACTTATCCCAAATATAATGAGCTTTAATAGCCGCATTCCCCTCAAGGGTGTCAGCCGTCTCTGCAATATCATCAAAGCAATTGATTTCACGCAGACTCAACAGCTTAAATTTCGCACCCACCAAATGAGCCAACTCTTCGAGTTTATGTTTGTTATTTGTAGCAAAAACAAGTTCCATCATAATCTGTTATTTATTCAACACAAAGGTACGGTTCTGTTCTGAAAAGATTTTTTTTAGTTGTACTTGTTTTTGATAAATATTTCTGATTAAATTTGCAGCAGAAGTGTAATATTATGCAAAGCAACTATCTTCTTCCTTTTCTACTCTGGACCCTCCTCCTCAATAATCTGAGAGAGAAGCATGGCTGTTTGTAAAAAGGAACTCACAATAAGTGATAAAAAATTTCAAGCGAGCCAACTTCAAAAAGGGCTCGCTTTTTTTATGTAAATAAATTCCAATTAATATGGACAACAGAGTATACGTTTTCGACACAACCCTGCGCGATGGAGAACAAGTCCCGGGATGCCAGCTTAACACTATTGAAAAGATAGAAGTAGCTCGTAAACTTGAAGCCCTTGGCGTCGATGTAATCGAAGCAGGTTTTCCGGTATCCAGCCCGGGCGATTTTAAATCGGTGGTTGAAATATCTAAAGCAGTTTGTGAACCAACCATTTGTGCCCTCACAAGAGCGGTTGAGAAAGACATTGAAGTAGCAGCTGATGCATTAAAATATGCCCGTAAGAAACGAATTCATACAGGAATAGGAACCTCCTATTTCCATATTTACCAAAAGCTCAAATCTACACCCGAAGAAATTATTGAACGTGCAAAAGCAGCCGTAAAATATGCAAAACGGTTTGTAGAAGATGTTGAGTTTTATGCCGAAGATGCAGGTCGATCTGACAATGAATATCTTGCCCGCGTGGTCGAAGCAGTAATCGGCGCCGGAGCCACTGTTATCAATATCCCTGACACTACAGGCTACTGCCTTCCTTCCGAATATGGTGAAAAGATCAAGTACCTGATGGAAAATGTATCAAATATTGATAAAGCAATCCTCTCCACACATTGCCATAACGATTTAGGAATGGCAACCGCAAACTCTATGGCTGGTTTGATAAATGGAGCTCGACAGGTTGAAGTAACCATGAATGGTATTGGTGAACGTGCCGGGAATACAGCACTCGAGGAGATTGCAATGATTCTGAAAAGCAGACCTCATCTGAACCTGACCACCGGAATCCATACTGAAAACATCTACGACACCAGTCGACTGGTATCACGCTTAATGCGTATGCCGATCCAACCGAATAAAGCGATCGTTGGACGTAATGCATTCGCACACTCTTCCGGAATTCATCAGGATGGGGTATTGAAGAACAGAGAGAACTACGAAATTATCGATCCAAAAGACGTTGGCATCAATGAATCGTCTATCGTATTAACGGCCCGTAGCGGAAGAGCTGCATTAAAACATCATCTCGACATGTTAAATATTGAGATGGATGGTGATGAGTTAAATGATGTTTATGGAAAATTCATAAAGCTGGCCGACTCTAAAAAAGACATCACCGACGAAGATTTATTTGTTTTGGCAGGTGTGAAGAGAGCTACACTAGGTAGGAGAATTAAATTAGAACACCTTCAGGTGCTTTGCGGACAATCAACAATCCCTATGGCTACCGTTACATTGAATATTGATGGAGAAAGCATCACTTCTTCTGCAACAGGAAACGGACCTGTTGATGCAGCCTTTGCTGCTGTGAAACAGGTGATCCAAAAGAAAGTGGTACTCGAAGAGTTTCTGATTCAGGCCATTACCAGAGGCAGTAATGATCTGGGAAAGGTTCATGTTCAGATTGAAAACAAAGGAAGCCTTTACTATGGATTCTCAGCAAATACAGATATCGTAACAGCTTCCGTTGAAGCATTTATCGATGCAATTTCGAAGATAAGATAACATCTAACGCTCCTCATTTCGATCATCAATCGTCATTTATACAAAAAAAGCCCCATGATCATAACACCATGGGGCTTTTTGATTTATTTGTTTTTCCTTTCTAACCACACTTCGCGCAGCTTTAAATACTGCAAAACAGCATACCACGAACCAAGCAACGACATCACTAAACCATCTACCCCATCCAGGCATCCACGTTTAATAAAATAACTCTTAAAAAAACGAAGCAATGGTGAAAAGAAAAGCTTGATAGCATTGGGACGCTTTCCTTTTTCATAAAGCATCAATGCTTTCTCATTGGTATATCGATTGGTTTTATTGATATAATGCGTGATATCCTTATAGGTATAGTGTTTTATATTTTGATGAATCTTCTCAACTAAAGCATTCTCGCTCGTTTCAAAATAGCTATGAATGATATGCGGACTAAATTTTCCACCACCATTTTTAAAAAATCTAACCTTGTAAAACGCACTCCATCCACCATATTTCACCAGTCGACCAAAGCAATATGACTCAAAACGGACCTTATATACATCAGCTGCCTGAGGCAACTTCATTACTCTAAGAATCTCTTCTTTCAGCTCTTCCGTTACCACCTCATCGGCATCCAGAAACAGAATCCAATCACCGGTACAGCGTTGGATGGCTTCGTTTTTTTGTAAGCCACACCCCTTGTAAGGTGATACTTCAAAGACTTTAGCACCTAACGACTTTGCAATCTCAACGGTTCGGTCAGTAGATCCACTATCGACCAGAATAATTTCATCAGCAATATCCTTAACCGCACTTAACGTCTTGCCAATAATCCATTCTTCATTATATGATACACTACAAACTGATAAGCTCATACTACGATAATAATTGATAAATTCGTCCCAGGAACAGATTCTGACATACTTTCAACGTAACCCAAAATTTAAAAACAGTGTAATTACGATGTTCAATGCGTTGAATATGGTCCATATTAATTTTTCTTGGATTGGTTCCTTTCTTTGTAGAAAGGAATCCGATAATTCCAGCTTTCTTTATAATCTGTTTTCCAAATTCCGACCGATGTCCCCATGGCCAACAAAAGAAATGAACCTCTTTCTTCAGGTTCGACTCAATAAGCCCTTTATTTAAGTTTACATCTTCTGATATTCGTTCAAAAGCCTCATCATCAGTCTCAAAACGAATAGCCGATAGATCACGATTCTGATAAAAGGGTTCTTCAAACTTCACGGCTCTTTCACTATATGCCGAACGGGTTTTAAAGATTGGATCCCCCAATTTAAGTTCATTCCGATATAGATATTGCAGATTCCAGTCTTTCAGATCATCTTCATTAGCTGTCCGAATGACTTTAGTATCCATAAATACCGCTGCATGCCGATGTGAGTGTAATTCAAAATCTACCAAACCACTTTTATACATTTCCCTAATCTGATTCCAGTTTAGATATTCCGGATCATGCCCTATTGATGCAGTATTGATAAAAATAGTTGCTTTAGCTTTATATTGTTTTAATAAAGGAAAGGCAATAAAATAATTATCCTTATAACCATCATCAAAAGTAAGCAAACAACTATCCACTTTCACCGGCAGCTGTTGTAAGTGCAAATCATAAACTTCATCAAAGGTATAGGTATGCACTTTCGATCGCTGAAGAACCTTTAATAGCTCTTCAAAATTAGTTGGTGTATTATGAAACAGAAATGTCGGTACCCCCTCATCTTTATAGATAAAGAAGAAGATTAAAAATACCAGTATGATAAACAATAGGATGTACACGTGAACTATAATTACTGAGATTTAACTGCGCCCCAAGAAAGTGTAAAAGTACAACCTGAATAGATAGCTTCTAAATTAATTTCAATTTTTTATAGTAAAATCGGTGGCTGTTATCAACTCAGCCACCGACAAAATCATCACAAACCTGATAAGATTACTCAATAACCAACAACCAACCTTTTCCGGGTTGCACCGATATTTCATCACTAGGACTAAATACAGCTGCCGGTTGAAAATCTTTCACTTCCCATGCAGTAAACTTTGCCTTTAAAGAATCAATTCCTAGCTTTTTCCAGTCAACAATGAGTTTAACCTTCTCTGCATTTTTAGCCCAGCTTGCAATTGCAACAAGTGTTTTGTGTTCCTTCCGATAAACAGTAGCCAGCACTTCCGGATTACTAGTCTTCACTGGCGAATCTGAAACCCAGTAACCAATCATCTCACTACCCTGCATTCCAAATTGATCCCATACTTTCCATATCGGACGAGGATCACCTGACCATGGACGACGATTTGTCATCCCATAAATCATTCCTCTCCAAAGATTTCCATTATCCTGAAGCATCTCACCCATCAATCCGTATGGGATACCTGAAATTTCAGTCAACCAATAATCTGGTTGCGAATTATAATCAAAATACTCACCAAACCAGAGTCTGTTTAAATACGGAAAATGTTCCATATATAAATTGGTACTACTAGCAAATCCGTCATTTCGATTATATTGATTTGCTGAGTGAAGGTCTATCATGGCTCCGATACGATTTTTATCTAATATCTTCCGAACCCTTTTCATCGTCGTCCTGTCAAAAGCAACATCATCAATATAGAGACCATCGATCCCCACATTTTCTGTCAACCAGTTTAATCCCTCCACATAATAATTATGCCAACGCGAAACGCCACTATTTACAATGGCTGCATCTTTGATCTCGGGAACAAACCAAGCTGCTATATAATTAGAATCCAGATGTTCCTGCAACCACGAAAACCCATTACCTTTTCCATGACTCAACACCTCATCACCCAGACTTCGCAACATGTGAATCTCAGGAGCACTATTAGACAACTCCCTCACCGTATAATAGATCTTCACCTTCATCTTGCGCGAATGGGCTTCATCAATATATTTTTTCATTGCAGCAGGACGAAGAAAAGGATAGTTAATAAAAGGATTGATCTCTGTTGCATGGTGAACATTAACGGTATTGGCCCCCTCCTTTTGGATGGTATCTAAATCATTAAACTTATGATAATAACGCGTACTCCACTGACTATCTGTATTGAGCAGATGAAAAGGTGTAATCAACAAGCGAAAATAGAAATGCAACACCTCTCCTTTTCTAACAGTCCGTTTGCCACTATAACTTGTTAGCAGATACGTATCCTCATCCACAAGTGTTGTGCAGCCCCCTTTCCCTTCATTATACCATGATGGTGGCATATTTAGTGGCTTCTGTAGATAGAAATTTGTATTCAGAGGTCTCACATAGTTTGTATCCTTAAAGCTTGCCTGAATACCTCCATTTACATTTCCAATCCATATTGCATCCTGATTTTTTTGTTGGTTCCATGTCCAGGAAAATGAATCAGGACGCACTCCTCCCTTTTGTCCCATTCCCATTAAAAAATGAGCAACCTCTGTCGAATATGGAATCTGAAGTTTTACATCATTAAAAGAGTCATCCTTCAATGCTGTCAATGTAACCTGATATTCCATGCAACCATCAAATTCAAGCTGTGCATTGATATCCATTTTTACAGCGGCATTATTCACTACATTTTGCCATGCAATGGTACCAGCCTTCTCTTTTATATAGGTCAACTTCTTTGCATCAAAAGTCAAAGGAGTACCTTTTTCATTTTCGACAACAAACCTTATAGGAGCAGTTAATAAATTTAAGGGTTGCTGATTAAAATGAGTCATTTCAACCGAGTAGAAACTTTTTATCTGTTCAGGGAAACCCATTTGATCCAGTTGCACTTCTCGTCCCAAACAACTAAGTACATTTCCTTTACGATTTAATGCAGTATAAGGCGGAACCAATTCATCATCAAAAGCCAATTTCGAATTCAACCAACGTAGTCGGGTGAGTGCATATGGATTACTATCTCCTTTATCAGATAAAACAGTATGATTTACAAAAAGCTTAAGCGTAAAGCTTTGCGCTTTTGCACCTTCCGGCGTAATGGTAATGGTAGCGGTATACCAACCCGTCTTTGCCTCTTTCGGAATCTGAATTCCCATCCAGAGCGGTTGAATTTTTCCTTTTTCAAGTTTACACCTCTTCAGAAAAGGTTTCCCTTCAGAGTCAAAACCTTCCGTATTAAAACAAGTAAATTCTTTTGATTTAATGATATA
>JAHEYR010000122.1 GCA_023251485.1 Bacteroidales bacterium | reverse complement strand
CAGGAAGGGAAGAACCTGTTATCGATACAATCTTCGACTTCTCATCTACGCAGGGAATCCTTAAGGCCGCTGAGCAGTGTAATGGATCAGGTGATTGCCGACGTACCGCTATTATTGGCGGATTGATGTGCCCGAGTTATCAGGCCTCTATGGAAGAAAGCACGACTACCAGAGCTCGGGCCAATATCCTCAGAGAGTTTCTGACCCACTCTACCAAGAAAAATCCTTTCGACCATAAAGAGATATACGACAGTATGGATTTATGTCTCTCTTGCAAAGGATGTAAATCTGAATGCCCTTCCAATGTCGACATTACGAAATACAAGGCCGAGTTTATGCAACATTGGTATGACGAACATGGTGTACCGATGCGTTCGTTACTCATAGCCCATATCAGTAAGATAAACTGGCTGGGAAGTCTCGTTCCGGCTGTCTTCAATTTCACCATCACCAACTCATTTACTTCAAATCTCTTAAAGAAAGTATTAGGCTTTGCGCCACAGCGTAGCATCCCTAAACTTTATCGGATGACATTAAGGCGGTGGATTCGCAAACAGAAAGGGAATACAGCAAATACATCTACGAATAAAGGCACAGTCTATCTTTTTGTGGACGAGTTTACCAATTATAATGATACGGAGATTGGGATCAAAGCGTATCAGCTTCTGACAAAGTTGGGATATACAGTTCTTGTTGCAGATCATGGAGAAAGTGGAAGAACCTATCTTTCGAAAGGACTGATCAGAAATGCAAAGAAAATAGCCATTCAGAATGTGTTGAAGCTGAAAGATGTGATTTCGCCTGAAACCCCTTTCATCGGTATTGAGCCTTCAGGCATATTATGTTTTAGAGATGAGTATATAGAACTTGTTGGAGCTGAATTAAAAGCAGATGCAGTGAAACTTTCGAAATCGTGCTTCCTTTTCGACGAGTTTATTGTAAAGGAGATCGAAAAAGGAAATATCACACCGGAACAGTTTACAGATACAAAACAACATATTCGGCTACATGGGCATTGTCATCAAAAAGCATTGGCTTCTACCGCTTCCACTGCACAAATGTTAACACTACCCAGAAACTATACCGTTGATGAGCTTAAAACTGGATGCTGTGGAATGGCCGGAGCCTTTGGATATGAGAAGGAACACTATTCACTCTCGATGAAGGTAGGAGGCTTAAAACTGTTTTCAGAAGTAAAAAGCACACCCGAAAATGTATTGATCTCTGCCCCCGGAACCAGTTGTCGCCACCAGATTAAAGATGGCACCGGAAAGAAAGCCTACCACCCTATTGAAATACTCTATGATGCATTAAAAACGAAATAGGGTTTAAAGAAAGGACAATACCTTATGTGAGACGCACGGCGTGCGTCTCACATATTTACAGAAAACACAAAAGACGCACGCCGTGCGTCTCTACGATATACTGAATTTCAACCATCTTTCTTATCTCCCTTGTTTTCCTTGCTAACACAGTGTTTTTTTGCTATTTTTAGAACCTCAAAAGAGGAAAAATCAAATCTTGTTTACTGTATATTTAGTGAGCTCATTTTATGTTACTACCAGATATAAAAACCACTAAATATCAAATAATTACCAACTAAACACTGTATCACTAAACCGACCTATGGGTAATCTTTTTACATTAAAGAAATTCATCTTTATTTTTGTCTTATCAGGCATTGCATTACTATTCTACGCTTGCAATAAGAATGAGGGACCCAATAGTAGCGGATTACCAGGCAGTACAGTTGTTACCAATACAGATACTTTTATCTTCGAAACGATGCAAACAGTAGATGTGTCTGTTCAGATTCAGTCATCAGAATTAACACCCACACCACGCGTCATAAAGATATACGACAATAATCCCGGGACAACCGGACAACTCATTTCAACAGGCTTTACCGATGCTACTTTAAACTATGTTTCTAAAGTACGAATTCCTACTGCCTTGGATTCTGTTTGGATAGAAAACCAAACAGTTAAAAATAATGTTGATATCATAAAAGAATTCAAAAAAGTTGCGGTTGTAGCTAAGAAGATAAACTACACCTTTTCAACACTTGTCCCCGGAGGCACACGAAAAGCAGCTCAATATAACGATCCAGGATGCACAAATGGCTGTACAAAAAGTATCACAACTTCAGTCCCTTCCTTTCAGATCCTCAATGGTGAACAGGTTTGCTTAAAAGCCAACTTTAATGGAACAATCAATTACACATCCACTAAGGGTACGACCAAACTTGTTATTTGTGGAAACGACACCATTAACAGCTTACAATCAACGAGTACCGGAGCCTTAAATATCATTATAACCCAATCGGGAAGACTAACATTCCGCACCTTCACAATGAGCAAGGTCAATATCACCAATTATGGGACGTTGGTTACCACAGGAGCATTGACGATTTCGAAAGGCTTGACGATTGCTAATTATGGAACGTCTAACTTAACATCATTAATAAACACGGAAGGGACATTTAATAACTACGGTATTTGTAATATCTACAAGAGTTTTATGAATGATGGAACTTTATTAAACCAAAACTTATTTCAGTTAAATGGCACCTTCACGAATAGTCCCTTTGCAACTTTCAACAATGAATGTAAGATGGATGTTCTTGGAAGCTTTCAGCAAAACGGAACCATGAACAATAAAGGATACATCCTTGTATACGGTGATGCTCAATTAAATAGCAACAGTACAACGACGATATATCCTCAATCAAATTTTGAGATTTCAAACCCTGCTCCCTCAACAAAAGGAGAGCTGGCGATCTATGGAAATGTAACGGGAGCAACACAGGGTTGCGGAAAGATCTCTGTCAATGGGAATACAAGTATTTATGCATCAGCAAAATTCACGAATCAGCTCGACCTGTGTGATGCTGACGGAATTGAGCATTCAGAAATAACCCTTCCAGCTACAGTGACACAATGTAAGTGTTTTATCCCACAATCTGTATGTACACCATCATCGGGAAATAATACACTTTTAGATTCAGATGGAGATGGTGTACCTGATATATTAGATGCTTTTCCTAACGATCCGATGCGTGCTTTTACATCCTATTATCCAAATATCGGAACATATGGCTCACTTGGCTTTGTTGATGTTTGGCCGGCATTAGGTGATCAGGCATTCAATAGTCTTGTGGTCGACTTTCAGTATAAGATTATCACAAACGCTAAAAACGAAGTAGTAGATATCTATGGGACCTTCCTGCCCAGAGCCGAAGGAGCCGGATTGGATAATAGCTTTTTAGTTGCCATACCGGTTCCCCCTCAAAATGTTGAGCTAATTGAAAGAGCCAGTACAACAGCTTCTGTCTCCTCGGGTATATTCGACATAAATCAGGTTGGATATGAAAATGGCCAGCTAAATAATACAGTATTAGTAGTGGTGACTAGTGTTTATAAATACTTCGATTCGCAATATTACATTAATGTGTATAATAGTGGTGCATTTTATCAAACAGACCCCATCATCATGCATGTTCAGTTTAAACGTCCGGTCGCCTCTACTCAACTCATTCCTCCTTATAATCCATTTATCGTTGCCCATCAGAAACGTGGAGTCGAAATTCATATGATGAACAATCCACCTACTGATTTAGCGACACTCTCACTATTTGGCACTGCCGACGATCATTCTGATTTAACCAAGGGTGTATATTATCGTTCTTATACAAACCTCCCCTGGGTACTTGAAATACCTGAGAAGTTTGATTATCCGATCGCCTTAAAACAACTATCGTCAGCCTACACGAAATATGGTGATTGGGTTTCATCGAATGGTACAAAATATAAAGATTGGTATAAAAATAAGGCAGGTTATAGAAACACTGCGAACATATACACCAAGAAATAGTATCAATATAGGAATAGTCGTCCCATTAAAGGACAATCGTTTTCCTCCAATTTATTTTCATCCTTAATATACAGTACTTTAAATGGATGGCATATGTTTTGATAATTATTTTGAAACTAATCTCGTCAACATGAAAAAAGTAGGTACATTATCATTGTTTTTCTTTCTAGCAGTAACGATACTATCATCCTGCCAGAAAGAAAACTCATCTGCTGTAATATCTGGTGGAAGCACAATAAATACACTTAAGATCGATCCAAAGTTCGATTTTGCCAACACTGCAGACATTGCCGTTTCAATACAGGTTGAAACAACAGAATCACGTCCGACCCCCCATCTAATCAGGGTCTACAATGCGAATCCCGGACAAGGTGGTACGCTGATCAGTACAGGAATGACAAATCCCGCTTTAGCATACACAACAATATTACGATTGCCTAAAGCACTTGCTAGTGTATGGGTAGAAGATGCTGCTTCAGGTGGCTTGCATACCTATAAGGAAGTACAAGTTCTAAACAACGCTATTCAATATATTTTTGGATTAACAAGCCCAATCAGAAAAGTCGCAGTAGCTGGTGGTGATCCTGGATGTACGATCGGTGTCACAAGAACCATCGGTACTACACCAAGCTCTCTGGAAATTAATACGGGCGAAGTAGTTAGTCTACAAGCACCTTATACCGGTGATATTAAATTTAAAGGAACCGGAACACTCAGAATATGTTCTGCTGCAACGATTGGAAATATTGTTACAGAAGGAAATTCTCAAGGAACAATTTATGTATCTGCATCCGGCACCTTAGTAGGAAACGGATTAAATCTGAACGGTGTTAATATTTATAATTATGGTGTCGCTCAGATTGCTTCAAACTTCAACATCAACAATGGTAGTAGTTTTGAAAATCACAAAACAGCTCAGATTGTATCGATGAATATCAATGGAGGAACAATCTTCAATGATGGAACAATGGATGTTTCGGGTGGTTTCAATAATAACAGCACCCTTACAAACCAAGGTTTATTAAGAGTTTCTGGAGATGTAAATAACAACGGCCAAGCAACATTGATCAATGCATGTAGATTAGAGATTGCAGGTCGTTTTAACCAGAATCGTTATCTTACCAACACCGGGTATGTCCTGGTTAATGGAGAAGTTACATTTAACGGCGGTTCAGTAACTACACTGGGAGCCAACTCACTATTCAGTGTCACCAATAACAATGGAGCTGCAGGAAAAGCTACTTTTAATGGCGATATCGTAGGTCCTGTTACAGGATGTGGTAAGCTGTCAATCAATCATACAACTACGATCAACGGTGGAGCACATTTCATCAATCAGATCGACCTTTGTGATGCTGATGGCGTCATAGAACAATTAAACATCACATTACCATCAACCGTTACCAAATGTGCTTTTTACGTCCCTGCATCGTCATGTAGCCCAAGTGACGGCACTCCTCCTGTAACAGTCAAAGATTCTGACGGCGATGGCGTTCCCGATGATTTAGACGAATACCCTAATGATCCTGACCGTGCATTTAATTCATACTACCCAAATAAAACGGATTATGCCTCTATCGCATTCGAAGATCTATGGCCCTTCAAAGGTGACTATGATTTCAATGACTTCGTTGCTGATTATCAATATAAAATCGTTACCGATGCTCAAAATAAAGTTGTAGATATCATTGCAACTTACAAGGTTAGGGCAGCTGGTGCAACTCAAAACAACTCATTTGCTTTAGCATTACCTGTTGCTCCAAGTAACATTAAAAGCATTACCGGATTCCAGAAATTAGGACATAACTTCACAATGAATGCGAAGGGTTATGAAGAAGGACATCTAAATAATACGGTTGTAGTCGTTGTTGATGAAGTCAACACTTATTTTGGAGACGCTTTAATGAATACCAGCGCAATTACTCCGTATAAAGATATGGCACCATTCTCTGTCACTATCAACTTTGCCACACACGTTCCATCCAGTCAGCTAATACCTCCTTACAATCCATTCTTGATTGCAAATCAGGAAAGAGGTAGAGAAATCCATCTAATCGATCACCAACCTACTGAAAAAGCTAACTTGAGCCTATTTGGGACAGGGGACGATGGATCGAAACCAGCAGCAGGTTCATATTACAAATCGTCGACATTCCTACCATGGGCCATCGAAATACCGGTAAGCTTTGACTACGCTTACGAACGTAAAGAAATCACATCTGCACATCTTAAATTTGCAGATTGGGCACAATCTTCAGGAGCACTCTATAAAGATTGGTATATGGATAAAACAGGATATCGCAATCCAACCTATATCTATAAGAAACCCTAAAAATAAGCATGTTAAATATTTGAGATTAGTATAAAAAGAACGGCGATCAACAAAATTGATCGCCGTTCTTCTTTTTAGCTTATCCGTTGTCAGGATTATTAAGCATTAACAGTTTTTTCTTTCTCAATATTTATCGTCAATCCATCATAAGAAAGATAGGTCTCTTTAAATACTTGTAAGGCTTCGTCCAACAGTTTTTCTGGCTCATCATACCGGGCTGAATAGTGACCGATCAATAGTTTCTTTACATCAGCTAGTTTGGCAATAGTGGCAGCCTGTTCGGCAGTGGAATGAAATTTAAGATCAGCTTGCTCAGTCAAATCCTTTAAGAATGTCGTTTCGTGATAGAGAAGATCTACATCCTTGATGAATGGAATGATCGTTTCGGTATAGCGTGTATCCGAACAATAAGCATATGATCTGGGCGGTGCTGCAGGTATTGTTAATGATTCATGTGGAAGTATCGTTCCATCTTCCATTATATAATCATCTCCCTCCTTTATGCGTTGGTATTCAGTATAAGGAATTGTTTCGCTGAAAACAACTTCTTTCCTGATTTTGGGAAGTACCCGTTTTTCTCTAAATACAAATCCATGCGTTGGAATACGATGGTCAAGCGGAATGGTAACGACCTCAAAATCGTCCTCATCACAAATCACTTCTGAAATGCCGGGAGTAGTCGCGTGGAAGAACAGAGGATATACCAGCTGTGTCTGTGAATATGTTAATTGAAGCATTACAATCTCTTCAAGTCCTTCCGGTCCATAAACATGTAGCTCTTTTTTCCTTCCTAACAAATTAAGTGTAGAGATCAACCCCACTAACCCAAAGAAATGATCGCCATGAAGATGACTGATAAATATAGCCTGTAGTCGTTGAATTCTCGACATGTATCTTCTCAACTGAAGCTGCGTTCCCTCAGCACAATCAATCAGATATAATCGGTCTTTAAAATTTATGACCTGCCCTGATGGATTTCTATCAACAGTAGGAATTGCCGAACTACAACCTAATATGGTAATTGAAAAGCCCATATACTATTTCTTTTTTTCAAAGATAAAAAACAGAAGCGACCTAAACCAATTTATGGGACATAATATATAATATTACCCTTTTACCGGGGGAATATTGGGGTAATATTACCCTATGACTACCATAACCTCTATACCCACTCTCTATTCACTCCGCAGGTACTCCGTATCTACTCCGACTCCTGGAGACGGAGTAGGCATGTACCACCTCTGGACTAAATCTTTAGTTAACTTACTGTAGGGTACAGTAATAGATAAGTATTACCCCAGTTAAACCCTAATTATCCCTAGGTATTCATTATTTCAGATCAGGCTTAAAAGCAACGAGCCCTCCTTTTAGGGGAGGGCTCGTTTATTATATTGAAGAAAGAATTAGTCTTCTTTTTTCTTTTCAGCTTCCTTTTCTGATTTTTCCATATCAGATTTAAGGTTGATCAAAGCTTCTAAGTCACCAAGTGTTGAACGCTCAAGGTTGTCCTTCAGTTTCTTCACAGTACGTTTGGTAGCTTGTTCAGCTGATTCTTTTTGAGCTGTTTCTTTCGCTTTTTCAGCAGCTACTGCTTCCTGGAACAGACGACTGTGTGAAACGAGGATTTTCTTGTTTTCTTTAGAAAATTCGATCACTTTAAAGTCAAGTGTTTCTTCAGCTTTAGCCGTTGAATTGTCTTCTTTTTGCAGGTGACGTGTTGGAGCAAAACCTTCTACACCATAAGGAAGGGTAATGATACCGCCCTTATCTGTAACATTGGTAATGGTTCCTTTATGAACTGAGCCTACAGTAAAGATAGTTTCGAAAACATCCCAAGGATTTTCTTCAAGTTGTTTGTGACCAAGGCTTAAACGGCGATTGTCAGTATCAACATCAAGAACAACTACATCAATTTCTTCACCAATTTTGGTGAATTCAGCTGGATGCTTGATTTTCTTCGACCAGCTTAAATCGCTGATGTGAATTAAACCATCAACACCTTCTTCTAGTTCAACAAAGATACCGAAGTTGGTAAAGTTGCGAACAACTGCTTTATGACGTGAGTTGATAGGATATTTTTCTTTGATATCAGCCCATGGATCTGGAATAAGTTGTTTGATACCAAGAGACATCTTACGATCGTCGCGATCAAGGGTAAGGATAACTCCTTCTACTTCATCACCAACTTTCAAGAAGTCTTGAGCTGAACGTAAATGCTGGCTCCATGACATTTCTGATACGTGGATCAGACCTTCAACACCAGCAGCTATTTCGATAAATGCGCCATAATCAGCAATAACAGCTACGCGGCCTTTAACAGTATCACCAACTTTAAGGTTAGTGTCCAGTGCATCCCATGGATGAGCTGTAAGTTGTTTCAGACCAAGAGCGATACGCTTCTTGTTATCATCAAAGTCAAGAA
>JAHEYR010000121.1 GCA_023251485.1 Bacteroidales bacterium | reverse complement strand
GGATAAATGGAATTTTAGTGTTTCTGAGACTGGTGATGATGGCTTGAGTATGGGTTGTACCGCCACCTAGTTTTGTGATATATGGGTGTATAAGAAAACGGATAATATCTTTGGTATAGAAGCGGGGTTCTGAATGCGGTGACGAGAATTGAGCTGAAGTGGAATGATTTCCAAAGATGGAGTCAATTAAGCTATACAAAGGCGTATAGGTGAGCGAGAACCCCATGGTGACGTTGAACTCTCCCGACTCGTCAGGAATTGAGTTTAAAACGGGTAATAACAAGGTCTCATCTGCGAGGACTAGCGCCGTTCCCGTCAGGTCTTTGTGTTCTGTAATGAGGCTTTTGATCAATTGTCCAGCCTCTTTTGCTTGCGTGACTTTGTTGGGGACACCTTGGATGGTGATTTTTCTGGAGCCTTCTGCAAAATGATTCTCAAGCCAGTGAAGACGACCATTCTTTTCGGTGGTCATATATTGTCTCAGAAAGCGTCCGGCTTCGTGAACAGGATTACTTACATAGTAGGGGTCAGCATCCCAAAGCATCTCTGCTTTACCCATTCGTTGAAGCTTGGTGGTGATGATCTCTTCTGCTCTGGTTAAGGCATTAAATCCGATGAAATAGACTTTGTCGCAATCCAGATGATCCATCCAGTTGATGTCTTCAGCAAGCTTACGATATGCCATGCCTTGCCATGCCTGATTTTTAGCGATAAGATGTTCTCGTAGCCAGGTATAATAGGAGAGCATTGATTTAAAGAAAGAGAGATAATTTAATTCGAACTCAGTGAGTGGCTCTCCTGAAGGATTCCATAGTTCAAGTGCTTTATCTTCGCTCAGATAGTTGTATAGTTGACGTGAATCGGCTAAATAAAGATCTACCTCGTTAAAATCATTGAGTAGAAGTTGTCCCCATTGCATAAACTTCTCGAACGACTGTGCATTCTCTCCTTCAATCTCAACATGGATGGCATGGAGTTCGAATAGAAGGCTCAGGCTATCTACTAATGCATATCCTGAATGTTTGAGTACAAAGTCTTCTACCGTAATCATTTCAGGTAACCAGATCGGTTTATCGATTAAACGGGCAAAATATTTCTTAAGGTAGAGTGCTGCACGACGATTGGGTGAGACCAAACAGATCCGGTCTAATTTATCTTTGTGATTCGTGTAAATGTATTCTGCGGTTTTCTCTAAAAAACTTTCCATGCAACAGGATATATGCTGATTACGAGGTGTGTATGTTTGATAATTATTTTCTAATTAGATATTCTTCAGCCGCTTGTAACTGTTCGTGTTTCCCTACATCATTCCAATAATCGGCATCATGTTGGTAAGCCATGATCGGGTGGCTTGCCGATAAACGAAGATAAACATCAATCATTGAAAATTTACCGGTTTCCGAAATCAGTTGTAATAATTCATGATTGACGATATGGATACCACTGAAGGCATAAGGATGAAGATTTTCGACAGGGGTAGTCGCTAGCGGCAGCTTCAGCGCTCCGGTCGAAATGTTCTTCCAGCCACGAAGTAGATTGCTTTCATCAAATAACAGTACTCGGGATGATGGTCTGTTTCTTACAGCCAATGTTGCTAAGACCTTGTTTCTGCAATGTGTTTGGTATAATTCAAGTAAATCGATGGATGAGATAATATCAACATTGTGAATTAAAATGGGCTCTTTATCCGAAAATAGAGGAGCTGCCTTTTTTAGTCCGCCACCAGTATCTAGCAAAAAGTCTGATTCATCTGATATTACAACATCGGCTCCGAAATTCTGGTTTGCTTTTAAATAATTGATAACCAGTTGTGAGAAGTGATGGGTGTTGACTACAATATGATTAAATCCTGCCTTTTGCAGTTTCTCTATTGTTATCTGAAGTAGCGTTTGCCCATTTAATTCGACTAAAGCTTTGGGCTTATCATTCGTAAGTGGCCGAAGACGGGTTCCGAGTCCCGCGGCAAATATCATCGCATTCATACTGTTATCAAATATATAGGGCGCAAAAAAGTAAAGCCCTGATTGATTTCAAAAGTAATCAATCAAGGCTTTAACTAAAAAAGTTATTATGGTTATTTTAAGAACAATTCAATAACCGGTATTTCCGTATTGGGTTTCGTTACAGGAAGAGAAAGCATAACATCTTGAGGAGAAGTATCTTCTTTTACCCAATAACCATGTGTGGCCGTCATTTTTAATTCAGAACCATCATGCAAAAACTGAGCGTATTTTATCTTTCCGTTTAACCCTTGTATTGTGATCGTTTCTAATGGATATGCTAAAAGATGAATATACAACCGGTTGGTTGCTGGATTGTAGGTGAGGAGTGTATTGGCGGGAGCCTTAATCCCTTCGGGGGCTTCTGTGCAACCATATATAGAACGGCCGTTTACTTTCATCCATTCACCCATTCCATTTAAATGTTGTATCGCACGGTAATCTAGTGTGCCTCTTGAAGTAGGACCTACATTTAACAGCAAGTTTCCTCCTTTAGAAACTGATTCAATCAACAACTCTAATAGTTGCTTATTATCTTTCCATGTGTTTTCGTCTCTGTGATATCCCCATGAGCCGGAAAAGGTTTGACATGTTTCCCAGGCTACCTTCTTTCCTTTATATTCAGGACATTTGCTAACCTTGAATTGTTCAGGAGTCATGAAGTCCCAACCACCCTCGGTATCCATCAGGTCGAGTCTGTCGTTAACCAGAATACCGGGTTGGAGTTCGCGTACCATCTTTAGCAGATTTTCAGAATCCCAATCGTCTTTTCCTTTACCATGTTTGCCTGGGAAAGAGAAATCAAAGAACAGATAATCAATTTTTCCATAATTAGTGAGTAGCTCTTTTACCTGGCCATGAAGATATTTACGGTATTTGGCCATATCTCTGTTTTTATTCAATGCATCGTATGCACTATCTGTCTTAGCTGATTGAGGGTGGTTGCCGTCAATGGTAAAATCAGGATGATGCCAGTCGATCAATGAATAGTAAAATCCGATTTTGATTCCTTCTGCTCTGAACGCATCAACATACTCTCTGACCAGATCTCTTTTTGCAGGAGTGTTGGTTGACTTATAGTCCGTTAATTTTGAGTCGAATAAACAGAATCCTTCATGATGTTTCGTAGTTAATACAGCATATTTCATGCCGGCAGCTTTTGCTTGTTTTGCCCATTCTTTTGGGTTAAACAGATCCGGATCAAACAGCTCGAAATATTTCTGATACTGTTCGTTCGTCATTCTTTCGTTTTTCTTAACCCACTCATGACGGGCTGGTAGTGAATAAAGTCCCCAATGAATGAACATCCCAAAACGATCGTTGGTCCACCATTCCATCCTTTTCTGCTTTTGCTCTGCAGTCTCTTTAGGTAACTGGGCAATGCTTTTTAAGCCAGTAGTTACGAGGAATAATACCAATAAGAAGGTGTAGATTTTTTTAATTTGCATAATTTGATTTTTTTATTGATTAGTGATTCATATTCCAATTCGTTCTATTTATTCAAAATCAAAGCCTTTTCTGTCGTTTTTCTTTTTTGATAACATTTTCTTGTGATCAAGTCTTCGCATCTTTGAAGCTAATGATGGTTTGGTGGCTCTTCTTTTTTTTACTGGTTTTAAGCTCTCTTCGAGTAAGGAATAGAATCGTTCTATTGCTATTTCCTTATTCTGAAGTTGTGATCTCTCACTTTGCGAAACAATGAGAAGTTCGCCTTCATTATTGATACGGTTGGCAAGCTTTAGAGCGATAATCGTTTTTTCTTCCTCTGTTAAAAGCGCTGAGGTGTAAAGATTAAAACGGAGCTCAATTTTTGAACTTACCTTGTTTACATTTTGTCCACCAGGGCCACTACTTCGTGTGGCACTCAGCATAAACTCGGCATCGAAATTCCGTTCTCTGATAGGAATCATTTATTTTTCAGGTATTTGAATCCATCGTCCTTTTTCAATTGAACTGGCTACAGCATCTAACACAAACTGACATTTTAGTCCATCATAGAAGTTGGGATAAATCGGTGTGTCTTTTGCAATCGCAGTTACAAAATCAGAAACGAGATGAACAAAGGTATGTTCCCAGCCAATGATATGTCCGGTCGGCCACCAACCTTTTAAATAAGGATGGTTTGCTTCGGTAACTAAGATCGTACGAAAACCTTGTTCGCCTGTAGCATCGTTTCTGTTGTAATACTCAAGTTCATTCAGTCGTTCGAGATTAAACGAAAGACTACCTTCGCTTCCGAAGATCTCAATACGTTGTAGATTCTTTCTACCCGTTGCAAAACGAGAAGCTGTAAACGAACCCAATGCCCCATTCTGAAAATGAGCCATAAATGAAACTGCATCATCAACCGTAACTTCTTTTTTCTGATCAGTTCCGGCTATTGTTCTTTCTTTGATAAAAGTCTTCTCAGCTCCGCAAACAGTTTCGAATTCGCCTACTAAGAAACGAGCCAAATCAATAATATGTGCATTTAAATCCCCATGAGCGCCTGATCCTGCCAGTTGTTTATTGTGCCTCCATGTGTATGGAAAGAGAGGATCGACCAGCCAATCCTGAAAATAGACGGCATTGAAATGAAATATCCTGCCAATCTTGCCCTCTTCAATCATCTTTTTTGCAAAAGCCAATGCAGGGACACGACGATAATTAAAAACCATCATGTGTTTTACTCCGGCTTCTTCTACTGCATCCAACATTCTTCGTGCATCGTCAGCATTGTTGGCCATGGGCTTTTCGCAAAGGATATGTTTTCCTGCTTTCGCTGCTGCAATGGCTACCGGCATATGTAAATGATTGGGTGTGCAGATATCAATGAGATCAACATCATCACGCTGAATTACTTTTTCCGATGATATATCCCACGACTTCCATCCATAACGATTGGCAAACTGTTCAGTAGCGATTGGATCTAATCCACATGCTACTTGTAAAACTGGTCTTAAGGGCAAATCAAAGAAAAGAGGTGCATCTACAAAGGCATGCGTATGCGCTTTTCCCATAAATTTTGTCCCAATAATTCCGATTTTGATATCCTTTTTCATGGATCAATTTTGATTATGATAAAAGTAAGAATAATATCATTAAAAGTAAAAAGAAGAGGCTGTCTCTTCGTCTTCTACGTGTTCCTTATGTAAACCTTTGTGGGCGTTGTGGTAAGAAATGATATTCAAACACAAAGTACACTAAGGTTTAGACAAAGATCACAAAAAGATACTTGAGACAGCCTCTTTATATCAGAAAATTGGCAATAGTGTTACATCTTTTTGACTTTGATGTTTTTGAACCATACATCATTACCATGATCTTGCAGACCAATTTTACCTTCTTTTGCAATATTTATAAAGTCATTCCAATCTTTGAATTTGCTGTCGGCTACCATCTTTTTCCAAGCATCTGTCCATAGGTGGTATTCAACAACGTTAACGCCATTCTGATTGTAAACAACAGTTCCCTGATAACAAATGATAGATACTTTGTTCCACTGACCTGCAGGTTTTGTGTTTTGTGGTTTAGCAGGAATCAAGTCATATAATGAACCAGCTTTACGGTTTCCATCTTTCCCCAATTTAGCATCAGGATGTTTGTCATTATCTAAAATCTGCATTTCAGGAGCTGATTCATAGATAGGTTGTCCATCTTTTTCTTGAGCTAAGATGAAGATCCCACTGTTTCCACCTTCAGATATTTTCCATTCAAGTTTTAGCTCAAAGTTGTTGTAATTTTCGGTAGTTACAATGTCTCCGCCGCCGCCGCCAGCTTCGCCAGCACCACTGCCGATGCAATGTAGAAGACCATCTTTTACTTCCCAACCTTTTTCTGGAAATGCAGGTTTGTTATAACCTTTCCAGTTGTTAGTGGTTTTACCATCAAATAGCAATACAAAACCTTCTTTTTTCTCTTTCGCAGTCAGTGTGTTTTCTGCTGCCTTAGCAACTTTTTTAGCAGGTTGTTTTGCAGTCTGTCCAATAGCGAACATACAGAAGCAAACCAGCATACCTGTAATAATTAATTGTAACTTTTTCATTGTTAATTGTTGTATTTCTGATTAATAGATTATTAAACTCAATGAACCATCCCGTCAACAAAGAAGGGATGGTTAACATAAAATATTTGTAAGATAAATAGATTAAGGCATTTCTGGTAAAGCCCAAGGAGCTCTGTATTTATGTTTGATCAGGTCGTTGGCATATTGAATGGCAGGAACCGGATCCGTATAGCCTCTTGTAAATGTTGGATGTCCATCATGAATAGAGAAGCTGTCGTTCTTACAGATTTTAATTACTTCGCTTTCTAAGATGTTGGTGAACTTCATGTTAGGGCCATCCCATAGCAACTCTTTATTTAGACTTTGCAGACGAACAGCCATAACACCCATTACCACCATTTCGTTGAAAGGACCAGCTTCGCTAAAAGGAGAAGCTGTTTCAACTCTGTTTTCAGGTTTTTCTTTACAAGCGCGAACCCAATCCATTTCATGACTGGTAGTGATTTGACGTAATGTTGGAGTTACCGTTGGAACTTTTCCGGATAGTAACCATGGGTTTTTACCATAGCAACCACAGATCAGTGTGTCTTTTGTACCATGGAAAATAACACCGCCGCCGCCATCATTCATATCTCTTCCTTCTGGCCAGCCCTTAGGTCTTGGCGGTTGTAGTCCACCATCATACCAGGTTACTTCTACTTGAGGAAGTTTGAATTTGCTTGACTTTTCGGTTTTACGTTCAGGGAAAACCAATTTAACCATTTGAGCATTAGGAGCACAATCTTCTAAAAGAAGGGTTGAGCTAGCCTGAGCCGTAATAGGGTATTTTAGTTTCAGACCTTTAAATACAGGGTGGAGAATATGGCAAGCCATATCGCCTAAAGCACCGGTTCCAAAATCCCACCATCCACGCCAGTTCCATGGTGTGTAAACAGTGTTGTAAGGACGCATTTTAGCAGGACCAATAAAGAGATCCCAATCAAGCGTTTCTGGAACCCAGTCACCTCTTTCGGGACGATTAAGACCTTGCGGCCAAATAGGTCTGTCGGTAAAAGCTTCAACTTTGGTAACTTCACCAATTTCATTGTTCCATAACCATGCACAAGTTTGGCGAATACCTTCACCAGAACTTCCTTGATTTCCCATTTGGGTAGCAACTTTATATTTTGCTGCCAGATTGGTCAATAAACGTGACTCATAAACAGAGTGAGTCAACGGTTTTTGAACATAAACATGTTTACCCATTGTAATGGCAGTAGCAGCGATAATAGCATGTGTATGGTCGGCAGTAGCTACGATAACAGCATCAATCTCTTTTCCCATTTCGTCGAACATCTTACGCCAGTCTTTATATCTCTTGGCTGTCGGATTCTCTTCGAAAACTTTTGCTGCATAGTTCCAGTCAACATCACATAGCGCAACGATGTTTTCAGTTTCTTTAACAGCTTTGAGGTTAGCATTACCCATACCACCGATACCAACAACGGCAATATTTAATTTGTCACTCGGGGCTTTATGGCCAAAACCGGCCATAACAGAGCCTGGTAAAATTGTGATCCCTGCTGTGACAACTCCTGCTGCGGTAAGGAATTCACGGCGAGAGAGATCATTGTTTGTTGAACTTTCGCTCATAATTGTTTGTTTTATAGGGTTTATGGTTGTATATCTAAAGTCTTGTTTTGGCTTGTCAAGGTAAAAAGAAATTAATTGTTTAGCTATTTTGAAGCATTCTTTTTTAAATGTTTTTTTGGAGGCCTTTTTCTTGTGTTTTTTACGCTATCAAAATGAGTTGAGTCTTGTTTAAAAAAGATTATTTGAACAAAAATAAATATGGAAAAATCAAAATAGCAATACAATTTTGTCCATTCGTTCTATTAATTTGCCCGATATTGGTTCATTGATCCCTTTCCATAATCTGAGCATAATGGGGTGAAAATACACACCCGAAGCAGAAAGTTTGCAAAACTGAAGCCTGCATTTGAGAACTAATTAAATAAGCTTGTATTTTTGCGTTATACAATATGAGCCTGTATATTCAAAAATATATAGGCTCATATTGTGTTTATGTGGTGAATTAAATTGTCTTATCTGAAAAAGTGTTTCTTAAAATGGCTGTAGTGAAAGTTTTTTTGTGCTTTATAAATTCCTATTACAGAATTATTTCTGTTTCGTTTTTTCTCCTTTGCTATTCTTTTTCTAATGTTGAGGGGCAGCAGTTGAGTATTACGAAAACAGATAATGGATATTCTGTTTCGTGCAAGGTAAACGGAAAAGAAATGTTACAATCGCCAGCAGAAGGACTATGGTCTATCGCAACGGCCTGGCAGGTTGATTGGCCTACGAAATGGGTTCATGCTAACCCAACGAAATTGACTGAGAATGGTCCATGGAAAATATTGGAAGGCAAAATAACACTACCACAGGGTGAGTGGACACTTAAAGACTCTTATCGACAAGAAGACGGTAGAATTCATTGTATTCGCCGATTTGAATATAAAGGGAAAACTCCTTTAAAACAAGTAACGTTATCTGTACGTTGGCAGGCAGGATTTAAAAACAGTCAGGCTTTCTTGCCCGGGATTCTTTATTATGGAAACCCTTCAGGTGAAAAAAATGGCAAGGACAAAGTTCCGGTTTATCATAGCAATATGGGTGAGATGGCTATCTTTGAA
>JAHEYR010000120.1 GCA_023251485.1 Bacteroidales bacterium | reverse complement strand
ATTGCCATATACCGATGATGAAGAAGCATACACTACTCTTTTGACTTGAAACTCCTTTGCAGCCTCCAATACATTTAACGTCCACAGGACATTAACCTCGTTACTGGTTACCGGATCTGATACTGAACGTTGTACAGATGGCAAAGCACCTTGGTGTAAAACATAGTCTACACCTTTAACCGCATTACGAACAGCAGCCTCATCTCTTAAGTCGCCTTCATAAAAGCTAAAATTGGGAAGATGTATAAAAGGAATCAGATTTTCTCTTTTTCCTGTTGCAAAATTATCAAGAACCCGCACATTTTCACCTCGATCCAACAACTCTTTTACAATGTTTGATCCGATAAACCCAGCACCACCAGTTACTAAATAGTTCATTTTGTATAATTTTAAAAAATTAGAAATTATGATTTTGACTCATCTACATTTTCTATTTCAGGTAGAATGGAACAATAGGCATAGAAAATACCTGAAAGAGAAACAATGAGTGTAATAAAATAAAAAAGAAAGCTCAACGATACCGATATACTTTTATCAAGTCCCAACCACTGTGCACCCAATAGCAGGGTAAGTTCTCTTGACCCAGCCCCCCCCACAGTGAAAGGAATGGTCGAAACCACCGATGAAACGAGAAACAAAAACAGATAAGTACCTGTATGTCCATCATTCCCAATTGCCTTTAGAATAAGTGCTGCTGATATAAGCTGCGCCACCTGTACAAACAGCGAGAGCATATTGGTTTTATTAAAGATGGATAGATAATCTTTGAAAAAGATCTTGAGGAAGAAATAGAAACATACAACGGCCAAAGGAATCAATACCAATAACCACCACTTGTAAGGAATAGTCAACGGAACCAGAAAGAACATTACTACACATAGGCAAAACAGAGCCAAAACACCGGTTACACGATCAAGTAAAACAGCCCAGAATACTGATTTAACCTTTCGATTGAATGTTTTACTGAGTATATATATCTTATATCCATCTCCTCCAATGCCTCCAGGAAGAAATATATTATAATACATTCCTAATAGATAGAGCTTTATGTTCAATATCTCATCCATGAAGATGCCAATCTGTTTGAAAAACATATTCAGCCTCACAGCCGAGATATACTTAGATAACATAAAGAAAAGCATGGATAACAATAAAAGCCAGAAGTTTGAATGACCTAACAAGGGCAACACCTGCTTTATATCGATATTTTTAAACACAATATAGAAGGCCACCAACGTAAGTAATAGCTTTACGATCAGCTTCACATATTTATTTGAAAATATCCTTTTCATTAACAGTGAAATAGAATTCATTAATTTATAATTCATTGTAATTTATCAACTTAATATTATTGGCCGTTAGCATAGTCTCCCAATTTTCATTCATCCAGAATTGGTATTCTGCTAATCGGTTTAGGTATGAACCTTCACGATTGTTAAGACCAGGATGCGTCATAAACTCAATCAATGAAGATTTAAAAAAAGCATCTTTGATTGCTTTCTCAAAAATTGGTAAGGATGCATCTTTTTGATTCGAAAAATCTGTTATCAGAAGATCAGGAGAACTATAATATGAAGAAAACAAACGACTAAAGCTGTTAAAGCCCTTCACCACAAACATCTTTTTATCATTATAATTCGACACATTACAGTTCCTAATCTTCATAATACCTTGTTGTTTTAATATCCGGATTATTGCAGCTCCCAACATTGGATATTGATGAATATGTTTGTGACTATCAGCATGTGATATCTCCAGATGATGGCGTCGCAGAAATTCAATTTGATTGACTATCTCAATCTCCAATTCCGACGGCTTAATTTTCCCGAGCAGAAATCGCTTCAGTAACTGGTCTGCTCCAAAAAATTGTCCATCGTCACTAATGAGCGATGGTATTCTTTCTGGCGAAGAGAGTGGATAACCTGATATCAGGTTAATATGAACCCCTGTTGAGATATATTTAAATCTATTAAGCGGATATAAATCTTTCGCTCTGACACTATTCGCAATGATAGTTGTACTGGTTATCTTATGATTTTCTGCCAATGTCAAGATGGACTGTGTAGCATCACTATCCCACCCAAAATCATCTGCATTGATTATTAATCTTCGTAGCATAAATTATTATTTTTGAGTAGTTTGTCTAATCTTATATGGAGAACTGGCATCTCTGGTATATTGATTTTGAATACCAATCTCGGCAATCAAACCAAAACTAATAAGCAACAAGCCGAACAAAGTAAGAAAGATGGTAAAGAGAAATTCGGCCAGACGATGGCTATGAATATCCAGATTAAAGAAAGCGGCAGACATCAGATAATACGCCATAGGTAGTAACCCTGCTAAGAGTATAACGCCACCCACAACGCCAAACAGTCGAAAAGGCTTACTCATGTATGATACACTGAACTTTAAAAAGATCAAATCGACGACGACATAAAACACCTTTTTGATTGAATAATTACTTTTCCCTGCTCCACGCGACCTTATCTCGATAGGAATTTCAGTATATTTAACTCCTTTTCGTGCAACAATAGCTCCCAGATAGCGATGTGTATCACCCAACATATTCACATCTTTAAGTAAATAACTACGATAGGCTTTAAAAGTCGCACCAAAATACTTCATCTTCACACCGGTCATTCTACTGATCGTAAAGTGAGCCAGATTCGCGAGCAAAGATTTGAAGACTCCTTCAGGTCGCACTTGTTTAGATCCACCCACAATTTCATAGCCTGCCTCCATTTTCGCAATCAATTCAGGAATATATTTCGGATCATGCTGAAGATCTCCATCCATCGCAATAATCACATCACCTTTTGCAAGTTCAAATCCGGTTCGCAATGCAAGCGTCTGACCATAATTACCAGCAAGATCAATTCCTCTGATATGTTGATCGGCTTTCGATAGTTCATCAAGCTTCTCCCAACTATTATCTATACTACCATCGCTAATAAAAAGCACTTCATAATTATATTTCATCGATTGCATTGCAGTCGTGATCTCCTGATATAAGGTCGTTATATTACCCTCTTCATTATAAATCGGGACCACGATAGAGATAAACTGTATTTCGTTCATGCTATTATTAAATTATTTGACTCCAATTAGCCAGATTAAATTATTATCATTTTTAAACTGATAGAGAATATGATAGTAAATGCCCTTTACCCTGACCACATCGCGAGCCTTCGCTAGAAAAAGCCCTCCTTTTTCAATTTCTGACGAAGTCTTCAATGCAATCTGGCGCCCCGCAGTTATGTAAAACATAGCCGGAAAAGTAAGAATTCGTTTTCCGTAATAGGAATCGGGAACCATATCCGCAGGCCAGTAGGTAAAGAGCATTATATTTTGAGTACGATTAATAATCGTTTTATAGTCATTCTTGGTTATCAGTATATCCTGCTTTTCAGCACGATGAGGCAACACAAACCAGTTAAATGAAATCCGGATAACCAATTGAGAGAAGATGAAAATCATCAACAAACAGAAAGAGCCCAAGATTTATCAACAAAGCGGGAATTAATATACCTGCCCCGAAGAGACACCAAAATTTATCCGATTGTAATACACTTAAAAATATTTTTCTTTCCATTTTTAACATACCGATCGTTTAGTATGCAAATATATGTAAAACATTCTACAGGGAAAATAAATATCACACTTTTTTGGTCTGTTTTTCAAAAACCTATACGTCAATAGTTTACCAAACATAAACAAACATGTCTGAGTAAATTTTACACGAATTATTGTTAAGACCACTTAATTAATTACGCCTTCTGGGTACAAAACAGACAAAAAACACGCCACCGTCATTCCCAATTTTCAACATATTTAATACAGAAATTGCACGACAACCTCAAAAGCTTATCCATTAATGCGATCAATCGACTGTTGTATTTTTTAAAACAAAGGCGTACATTTATAATTACATTTCCTTGTATCAGTCTTTCTAGCCAAAAAAAAATGGTTGGGGGCTTAAACCGATTATTCTATTTGTAACCATCATATTTTAAGCGATTTTCAACATGGAGAAATTAGCCAATAACTTACAGATTAAAAACATGCTTCAGTCATGTCACAATTCCATGTATTCCTTTCAAATCGCAATACTCATCATTTTACTCTCAACATCAAATCTGGTATTGGGGCAAGCTGTAAACAATCTACATGGCAATCCTTTGGCAAATACCATCTCTCCACCTGCTTCACTACTCAGTGAGTATGTACATATCCCTTCAGAGACAGGAAATGAAAAAGAAGCTGCTGATTTTATGATACAGCAGTGCAGAAATAGAGGTTTGAGTATCGAACAAATAACATACAAAAAAGGCAGTTACAATTTTGCTGCGTCCCTCTATCCTCTCAGCCAGCATAAACCCAACATTATTTTTTTGAACCACCTTGATGTTGTCCCGGCTGGTAATCCAGAGAATTGGCAACATCCACCCTACGAAGGCTTTATAGAAGACGGGAAAGTTTGGGGCAGAGGATCGCTCGATATGAAAGGGCCTGCCATTATTCAATTATTCGCAATCGAACGATTTGTTCAACTGGCAAAAAATACTGACCTGCCCTATAATGTCACCTTATTATGTGTATCCGGCGAAGAAACCGGTGGAGCCAAAGGAAGTGCTTTAGTCGCTGAAAACTTCAAAAACATCTTTTCCCCAGCCGTAGTCATCGGCGAAGGTGGCTCAGGTATTGAAAAAATGAGTTTCCTTCCAAAAGGGAAGATCTTTTTTGGAATTTCTATTACGGAAAAGAGACCTATCTGGCTAAGAATAAGTTGCGAACTTCATTCAGCCGGACATGCTTCAATAGTAGGAAATAATTATGCCAATATGCATTTAATTAAAGGACTTTACAAATTAGGCAAACTACGACATCCTATCAACATGACGAATGAAGCAAAGCTCATGTTCAGAGGCACCGGAAAGATAATGGGCGGATTGAAAGGTGGCACTATAAAGCATATCAACTGGATAATATTCAAGCCATTTTTGAACCATTACGTTCATAAGAATCCTGAATTGGAGTCGGTATTATGCAATACACTCACAGTGTCGAATCTGGGATATGCCGAAGCCAGTCCAAACCAGAATGCACAAAAAGCGACCGCTTTGATTGATTGCAGACTCTTGCCCGGAACATCTCCAAAAGAAATGATCGACTTTATCACTCAAAAAGTAAACGATACCTTACTACATATCAGCATTGTACAAGAAGGCCCGGAACAGTTTACTACACTACCCGAATTTTTTTTCAATAAAATAGCAAAGGCCATCCACCATTCATTTACAGATGCAGAAGTGGTTCCAATACTGTTTCCTGCATCAAATGATAATTCCTATTATAGGGCTACAGGCTGCCCGGTTTATGGTTTTAACCCTATGATTATGTCGCCTTTACAAATAAAGTCGATCCACAACAACAATGAGTATATAGAACTAAATAAAATAGATAAAGGAATTGAAGTCTTAGAAACTTTTCTCCGATCGGTATTGATATTGCCGGATCCTACCCTATCATCGACAATAATGCATCAGCAATAATACGGCTATCAGCTAGCCGTTGCACTTTGTTTTGCCCACCCAGCATCCCTCTTTTCTTCATATATTGATCAAAAGCACCTTGTGGAAGCATAATAATCTGTAATGGATCTAAGACATGACCGGCTATCAAATCGTTGTAATATACATTCTTGTTGCACAAGGCACAATTAAGTGCAGAGGCAAACTGATCGATTGAAACAGGTTTCTGATCGAATTCGATCAACCATTCGTGACGGGGCTTTCCAACAGCAGGATGAAGCAATGGAGCTACCGTAAACTCTACAACTTGAGCGCTACACAATTTAAGTGCATCAACCATTGCTCCTTCTACTTCAGAGGCAATGACATGTTCGCCAAAAGAAGAGATAAACTGCGAAATACGTCCACTTACTTTTATCCGATAGGGTTGTGTACAAGTAAATCGCACAGTGTCGCCGATAGAATATGCATAGAGGCCGGCATTGCTAGTGATGATCAATGCATAATCGATATCTGTTTTCACCTGCTCCAGCGATATTCGTTCAGCATCTGGTTGACCAACCTGTGTCAAGGGTATAAACTCGTAGAAGATGCCACTATTGATATTTAGTAGTAAATCATCAGCAGGATACTGATCCTGAAATGCAAAAAAGCCTTCGGATGCAGGAAAGAGCTCGATCGTATCTATTTTCCGTCCCAACAGTTTATCAAAAATAGCACGATATGGTTCAAAATTCACACCGCCATAAACAAGTAATCGCAAATCCGGAAAGATATCTCCTACTGGCTTCCCGGCTCTTTCTACTAGTTTCTCAAAATACATTCTAAGCCACGAAGGGATGCCGCTAATGACTGACATTCTTTGTGTAATAGTCTCGTCAACTATTCGATCGACTTTCGTTTCCCAGTCTTCAATACAATTCGTCTGCCATGAAGGAAGCCGATTCTTTTGAAGGTAACTGGGTATGTAATGAGCAGCTATCCCCGAAAGCCTTCCGGTGTCAATCGCACCATGCTTATCTAGCAAAGGGCTCCCCTGTAAGAAGATCATTTTATGATCAGCAAACTTACTATTGCCTGTGGCATCGATATACATGAGCAAAGCATTCCTCGCTGTATCTATATGGTTATGAATCGAATCCTTTGTAATAGGAATGTATTTCACACCGGAAGTAGTACCTGATGTTTTAGCAAGATAGATTGGGAAACCAGGCCAAAGTATATCTTTTTCACCTGCTATACACCGGTCTATCCATGGTTTGAATCCTTCGTAGTCAGTAACCGACACCTTCCTACAAAAATCAGAATAAGATTTAATATACTGAAAATCATGAGCTATACCAAAATGGGTTAATCCTCCCTTCTCAATTATGTTGGCGAATATTTTTTGTTGGCACACAATTGGGTGAGCCACATCATGTTTGATCCGACCAGCAATCCAATATGCAAAAGGTCTACTCAATAGTGATTTTATTCCCATAGAAACAGATATTAAGATAGCAAAGAGCCTGCAACTGAAAAGGCGGGAATTGGTCAACTGCCTCAATATTCAAATTTACTAAAAGTTGAGTTCTAGTCATTACTATTTCTGATTAAAAGACTCCTGAATTTATTTATTCAACTTTTTCGTTACATTTGGCGTCATCTTTCTTAAAAAAATAGTCATCAAAATTTGAACTATGAGTGCTTCTTTACTCCTGATTATCATCTTGGTCTATTTTTCTATCTTGATGTTCATTTCGCATCTTACTTCACGAAAAATTAAAGATACTACCTTTTTTGATGGTGATAAAAAATCCCCCTGGTTTTTAGTAGCATTTGGAATGATAGGCTCTGGTATTTCGGCGGTGTCGCTTGTTTCTATCCCCGGCAATGTAGGCAATAACAATCTCTACTACTTTCAGTTTATCCTTGGAACCATTGCAGGCTATCTCTTCATTGCATTTGTGTTAACCCCTATATATTATAAGCTGAAGCTGGTTTCAATTTATTCATATTTAAATATTCGTTTTGGGGATGTCACCTATAAAACCGGATCACTTTTTTTCCTTGTTTCTCAATCTTTCGGTGCAGCGCTCAGGTTATTACTTTCGATTAAGATTTTACAATACGCTTTTTTCGATGCACTACACATCCCCTACTTTGTAACAATCATTATCGTTTTAATTCTCATTTGGCTCTATACCAACAAATCGGGTATCAAAACTATTGTCTGGACTGATGCATTACAATCGCTGTTTCTGATTACAGTCATCGTCATTTCGATCATCACTATAAAAAACTCTTTAGGGCTTTCATTTTCTGAGATGGCTACGACAATAGCTCATCATCCATATGCTAAAGTTTTTGATTGGAATTTCGATTCTGGATCTAACTTCTTCAAACAATTTATATCGGGGTTATTGATTACAGTTGCATTGGTGGGGCTCGATCAGAGTATGATGCAAAAAACACTTACTGTTAAGAATGCAAAAGATGCAAAGAAAAACGTATTGACATTCAGCTTTTTCATTGCATTTGCACAGACCATGTTTCTGGGACTTGGTGTATTGATTTATTTATATGTGGAACGACACGGAATTAAGCTGACAACGCAAGACGGACAATTTGTGAATACTGATGGCCTATATCCATTACTTACATTGAATTATTTCGGAAAGATCGGTGTTGTGGCCTTTTTAATCGGTGTCGTAGCTTCAACCTTTGCCAGCATTGATTCATGCATCGCCGCCCTAACCACTGCCTTCAGTTACGATTTTATGAATATCGAAAACAAGCCCCATGAAGATAAAAAAAAGATAAAAAATCATGTTCTGTTTGGGGTAAATGTCGTTATGTTCCTTATTGTCATGTTGTTTTGGAATAGCCAGGGAGCTATTATCAATACCATTTTCAAAATAGCCGGTTATACATATGGTCCTATTTTGGGGTTATATATGACGGGGTTATTTTCAAACATCAAATTAACAGAGAAACTGGTTCCGGTGGCATGCGTCGCCGCAGCATTTATCACATGGCTTCTCAATCAGTATTTCATTCAAGCTTTTCATTTTGACTTTGGGTTTATGAATATTTTTATAAATGCATTACTGACGATCTTGTTTCTGTTAATCATCAAAAAGCGAGTAT
>JAHEYR010000119.1 GCA_023251485.1 Bacteroidales bacterium | reverse complement strand
AAGCCCATGGGGAAGGAGTGCTGGTGGAGTTGATAGGAATATTAACCTGTCCTGATATGCCAGGGAAGAAGCCTTTGTGGGGCTTTAGAACGGTGTACGTTTGCCAGTTGGACGAAGCGGCTTGTCCGATGGTTTGTCTGAATCCGGCTACTGGCGAAAGCATGGTGACGAATCCGACACCCTTGCCTCCGAATTGACTTTGTAAGGTACTCCTGACTGTTTGAGTGATGAAGTCGCCTTCTATCATGGAGTCGCCAAACCAACCTATCCTGACGCGGTTCTTTCCTTGTTCGACTTGCTCTAGTCGGCTGAAGAAACGACCCAGGATATCCAGACTATCTGTTCTGAAGTCACTGATCCGTTCGTCCTTCTGAAGAACCTGCATGAGGCTGTCTACATTAAGCTTTCCGGCCTTGGCGAGTTTTTGTTCTCTTTTCGTTAGTTTAATCTTTTCCTTAGGGATTGCCTTTGGAATGATCGATGGGGTAGTTTTTTTAGTGACATCAGAAAGGATGTTAACCTGTTTAAAGCTGAAGCCTCCAAAGCTGAAGTTACTATTTGCCCAGGTCAGAAAAAGAAGTATTGCTACAGTAAGCAGAATGATGATAAATGGACGATGTCTTTCTTGGTTCTGATTCATGTAGTCTTCTTCTGTTTATTTTTCGTTTCTGTTTTCCAGCATGGGCACAAAGCGGAACAATCCATGGTCGATGATATCCGTTTGTGTTTCTGATAAACGGATTACGCTTTGCATTACCTGTGTGTTGCCTTCACCGACAGGTATAACCATTTTGCCACCAATTTTTAGTTGAGCAACCAGATTCTCCGGGATGTATGGCGCTCCGCAAGTTACTATTATTTTATCAAATGGGCCATAAGTGGGAAGCCCTTTATAACCATCACCATAGAATTGTTTGATGGTCCCAAAACCAATAGCCGGGAGGAATATCTTCGACTTTTCGTGCAAGGTCTTATGCCGTTCGATGGTAAATACTTTTGCACCTGCAGCCGAAAGCACGCAAGCCTGATATCCACTTCCTGTTCCGATTTCAAGAACTTTATCTCCTTTTTTTAATTCAAGCAGTTCGGTCATGTAAGCAACGGTGTAGGGTTGCGAAATAGTTTGTCCGGCTGCGATGGGAAAGGCTTTGTCTTCGTATGCAAATTCAAGAAATGATGAATCCATAAACCAATGGCGTGGAACCTTTTCAATGGCGCTTAAAACATTTTCATCGGTAACCCCTTTTAGTCTGATGGCTTCGACCAGCTTCTTTCTTAGTCCTTTATGTCGGTAAGTGTCCAGCATTTTTATTAATCAGTATTTCGATTTAATCGTTAATTTGCAAAACTGCATAATTTCTACAAAATTACTACTTCGGGCTCCACAAAAAAAATTTACTTTTGCAAAAAAAGATGTATGCTTAAAATAGGCGTTCTTGGTGCCGGTCACCTTGGAAAGATTCATATTAAATGCATTAAACAAATTCCCGAATTCGAGTTGATTGGATTCTATGATGCAAGTAGCACTGTATGTGAAGCTGTTTCCTCAGAATTTGGTATTCCTGCATTTTCTTCTGTCGAAGAATTAGTAGACGCAGTTGAAGTCGTCGATATTGTGACACCCACAATTTCTCACTTCGAATGTGCTTCTCTTTCATTAAAGAAATATAGGCATGTTTTTATCGAAAAGCCTATCGTTACTACTCCTGATCAGGCACGCGAACTGATAGAGATTGCCCGCGAAGCAAATGTAAAGGTTCAGGTAGGACACGTAGAGCGTTTTAATCCAGCTTTTATTGCGGCTCAGCCCTTCTTAGATAAGCCTATGTTTATCGAAACCCATCGTCTGGCTCAATTCAATCCACGCGGTACCGATGTACCTGTGATATTAGATTTGATGATCCATGATATTGACATCGTGTTGAGTGTGGTAAAAGCAAATATTCGTAAGGTTAGCGCCAGCGGTGTTGCTGTCGTAAGTGATACTCCTGATATCTGTAACGCCCGCATTGAATTCGATAATGGTTGTGTTGCCAACTTAACGGCAAGCCGTATCTCGATGAAGAATATGCGTAAGTCGCGATTCTTCCAAAAGGATGCTTATATCGCAGTAAACTTTCTGAAGAAAGAAGTAGAGATCATTCGTATGCGTGATGTGAATCCAGATACCGCCGGTCCTTTGGATATGGTGATTGATTTGGGAGAGAACAAGGGATCGAAACAGATTATGTTTGATAAACCCGTAATCCCGGATATCAATGCTATTCAGACTGAGCTGTTTAGTTTCTATCAGGCAATTGCAAATGATACAACACCATCTGTTACAATTGAAGATGGATACAATGCATTGGCAGTAGCTTATGAGATTATTGATAAACTGACGATCAATATGTAACCCTTTGAGGTCGACATAACATAGAAACTTTCATAGTAATGACATTCTATGAAAGTTTCTTTTTTAAAAGCATGAATAGATCACAGCAGGTAACCCGAAATATTGTTTTGGATCAGTTGTTCACGTTACCTGCATAGATCATCACTAGTTATTAAAATTATATCCTTAATGCATGATTATCTAAAAGGAATTGATCGGATCACAAGTAAATATACTACACCACTTAATCCACTTTTGTTTAAAAAGATGCCTCTCTGGCAAGAGGTTATCAAAAGATTAATGGATGTTTTCATCTCTTTATTTGCCATTATCATTTTGATACCTGCTTTTATCTTTACAGCTATTGGTGTGAAAATGTCATCTTCCGGTCCGATTCTTTATAAGCAGAAGCGGATAGGGCGTTATGGCAAACCATTTAATATGGTTAAATTCAGAACGATGTATGTGGACGCGGAGGGAGATATACCGCAGCTATCCACTAAAAATGATATTCGTATTACACCATTCGGGATGTTTATTCGTAAAGTAAGACTGGATGAGATTCCTCAGTTCTTTACTGTTTTTATAGGAAAGATGTCGTTAGTTGGTCCCCGTCCTGAGCGAAAATACTATATTGATCAAATCATCGACCGTGTTCCGCACTATCAGATGTTGCATAAGGTGAAACCGGGTATAACTTCGTGGGGGCAGGTTAAATATGGTTATGCAGAGAATGTAGATCAGATGATAGAACGGTTGAAATATGATATGTTATACATTGAAAACATGTCGATTGCAATAGATGTGAAGATTTTGGTTTATACCATTCTGATCGTGTTGCAGGGGAGAGGCAGATAGATTTATTAGACAACAGATCGTCTCAGGTTTATATCTTCCCGCTTTCGATCATGTAAATGATTGTTTCAATTTTATGATCTTCACCCTGTGGATTATATTGATTCTTTAGGTTGTATCCGGCAAAAAGACGTCCAAGGTTTTGCCAGAAAAATGCTACTATTACACCCCTAAATTCTTTTACAATATCATAGGTAGAATTCCCTGTTTCGCGATACACTAATTTTACTAATATCTTGCCTTGATTTACAGATAGATCCTTAAGCTGACCTTCAAATTCTGCTTTTAGTTCTTTCTCAGCCTTCTTCATCAGTTTGCGTTTTTCCTGCTCATTTTTGGCAGTCTTCACTATTGTACTAAACTCTCTGAATTTTATGCCGGCTAACTTGGCGTATGGATAAACCTTCTTCACATTATAAACCAATCGTTCCCATTCCCATCGTTCCGACGGGTTCATGATGTGGATGAAATCATTGATGATTGCAGGAGGGAATTCAACAGTTGGGATTGTATCGCCATCTACTACTGCTGTTCTTACTACAAACCCTTTGTTGGGCTTACTCTCTTTTGCCTGCTGACCAAATGAGATTCCGGTCAGCAGCAAAAAGACAGTTATAAGTAAAATCCGTTTCATGGGCAATTCAGCTTCCATAATGAGTTACAAAAAGTATGCCGAGGTATATTAAGCTACCTTAAGACGGATGGCTGATGTTTTAGAAATCTGCTCTTCAGCATATTTTTTTGTGACAAGAAAATGTGTTTGATCAGCCTTAGAAGGAAGTTCAAACATCGCATCATTCATGATGGCTTCCAGAATAGAGCGGAGTCCACGAGCGCCTAGTTTAAACTCTACGGCCTTATCGACGATAAATTCATAAGCATCGTCTTCGATCTCTAATTCGATGCCATCTATCTCGAACAGCTTAGTGTATTGTTTGGTAAGCGCATTCTTAGGTTCAGTGAGGATGCGGCGTAGAACGGCTCTATCCAAAGGATTCAAGTACGTGACGACCGGCAGACGGCCTACCAACTCAGGAATCAATCCAAAGCTTTTTAAATCCTGTGGCGCAATATACTGTAATAGATTTGAACGATCTATCAAATGTTTTTGTTCAGGGTGTTTCCGTCCACCTTGAGGAGGCACATTAACAACCGCTCCTTCAAGCATTTTGAGTAATGCCTGTTGAACACCTTCACCTGATACATCACGTGTTATCGATGGATTGTCACTTTTACGGGCAATCTTATCAATTTCGTCGATAAATACAATTCCACGTTCAGCAGCTGCTACATCATAATCCGCAGCTTGTAGCAGACGGGTTAAAATGCTTTCTACGTCTTCTCCAACATATCCTGCTTCTGTTAAAACAGTAGCATCAGCAATACAGAAGGGAACATTTAAAAGCTTAGCAATGGTACGAGCCAACAGCGTTTTGCCGGTTCCGGTTTCACCAACAAAGATGATGTTAGACTTTTCAATCTCAACTTCTCCTGTCGATTTGCCTTTCTGCCCAATACGTTTGAAGTGGTTATAAACGGCTACAGCGAGAACTTTCTTTGCGTCATCCTGCCCAATCACATACTGATCGAGATATTCTTTTATTTCAATAGGCTTTAATAAATGCAACTCAGCAAATTTACTATCGTTTTTAGATCCAAGATCTTCGTCGATAATAGCTTTGGCCTGATCAATACAATAATTACAGATATGACCTTCTAACCCTGTAACCAGAGTAGTCACTTCGTTACGGTCGCGACCGCAAAATGAACATTTCTCGATTTTCTTTGCCATAGTTTGAATTAGATAAAGAGGGTCGTATGAGCGACCACCTTTTACAAAAAAATCAGAATTGAGAAGTCTGAGCTCCTCAATCCTGAATTAATTATAGTTTAAGAAAACATGAATTACTGTTTAGTTCTAACCAGAATTTCATCAATCATTCCGTATTCTTTTGCCTCTTGCGCAGTCATCCAGTAATCACGGTCAGAATCTTTTTCAATCTTCTTGAACGTTTGATTAGAATGCAGTGCAATTATTTCGTAGAGTTCTTTTTTGAGTTTTAATATCTCGCGGGCAGTGATTTCAATATCTGAAGCCTGACCTTGCGCACCACCCATCGGTTGGTGAATCAGTACACGAGAGTGGGTAAGCGCAGTACGCTTTCCAGCTTGTCCGGCGCATAGTAAAACTGCACCCATACTTGCTGCCATACCTGTACAGATTGTTGCAACATCAGGAGCAATATACTGCATGGTGTCGTAAATGCCTAAGCCAGCATAAACTGAACCACCTGGGGTATTGAGATAGATCTGAATGTCGCGACGAGAATCTGCACTTTCCAAAAACAGAAGCTGAGCCTGAATAATATTTGCAACATAATCATCAATGGGAACACCCAAAAAGATGATTCTGTCCATCATTAAACGAGAGAATACGTCCATAGTGGCAATATTCAACTGACGCTCTTCTATAATGGTTGGCGAAATGTAATTATTAACGGCAGAGGTATATTTTTGCATCGTTGTGCTACTGATGCCTCTGTGTTTTGTTGCGTATTTATAAAACTCGTTGCTGTCCATGATGTTATTAGTTTTTTTCGGTAGCTAATTTAATAAAATCTTCGTACGAAACTTCTTTCGTATTCAAAGTAATTACCGTTTTAAACAAATCAAGGAGTTTTTTGTCGTGAAGTTGATCATTTATTTTTCTAACTTCTTCTTTGTTCTTCATGAATGATTCAAGAATAGTGTCGATTCTCTTCTTCATTTCATCATCCATCTCTTCTGAAAAGCGGAACATCGCTCTGTAGTGATCACGAATATCTTCTTCGGTAACTTTAAGATCGTTATCGATGATGATCTTGTTTTCGATGAGTTGCCATTTTACTGAAGTAGCATAGTTAGTATATTCTTCTTCAACTTGTTCAACAGAAACTTTTCCTTCATTGCTATCAACGATCCAACGTTTCAGGAATGCATCAGGAAGTTCAAGATTCGCTTTTTCGATTAAGGTCTTTACAACCGTATCCATAAACAGTTTGTCGCTTTCCTGAACAAATGAAGTAGCAGCATCTTTACGGATACGTTCGCGGAAGTCTTCAATTGTCTTTATTTCTTCACCAGGATATAGCTTAGCATAGAACTCTTCGTTCAATTCAGCATCTTCCATCAGTGTAATTTCACTTACGGTAAAGTTGAAATCAGATTCCAGAACTTCAGCTTCATCTTTAGATATGCCTAACATAGCACCAACTTCTACTGCATTTTCGAATGCCTTCATTGGATTAAATGCTACTGTTGAACCAACTGTAAGACCGATAAACTGGCTTTTCAATGCTTCGTCTTTAATAACTTCGATTAAAAGAGAAGCTTCGTTGGAGATACCATTTGCTTTAGGCTCGCCGTTTTCTAATTCAACGAAAGAACCTTTTAAACGACAATCAGCAGTCGATACATCCGTAGCTGTTTGATTGCTATAACGCTTTTGAACATCAACTAAATAGCGATCTACCATTTCATCTGAAACAGTAATCGTTAAATAATCAACAGCCAGTTCGCTGTTTACTGCTACATTGATCTCTGGCTGGATGCCGATTTCGAACTTGAAAGTAACATCTTTAGGGTTAACAATGTCTATGTCGAGAGGTTCGTCAACCATTGCCATTGGGCTACCCAATAATTCCAGCTTATTTTCCAGAATATAGGAGTTTAGGCTTTCTGAAACTGTTTTGTTTAGCTCTTCAGCAGTAATAGAACCACCGTACATCTTTTTTACAACGCCAAAAGGGACTTTTCCGGGACGGAATCCAGGAAGATTTGCCTTACGTTGATAATCTTTCAGTGTCTTTTCAACTTTACCCTGATAATCTTCAGGGGTTAGTTCAACCTTCAAAACGGCATTCAGATTGCCGATATCTTCTCTGGTAATGTTCATTTGAAATGTTGTTTGATTATGCCTTCGAATTTTTATAGTATTGAGAACCAATAACCTTACCCGAAAACTTTTGGGTAGGTATTAAGGAGCGCAAAGGTAATAAAATTATTTGAATTCTATTGCAGGAATTCTGCAACCTTATCAAATACAGAAATATAATTTTTTAGGACCACCTCGTCGAGCTTCTGTACGACAGGAAATGGATCTTCGTGTTTGTAGGAATACTCAAAATCGAGTGCCTCAACATGAATAGGGATTTTCAATGAAGCCCCCTTCAACGTATTGCACATTTCATAGGGTGGAATCACTGTATCCTGTTCTAATCCTATGGCTGAAATCTGATCTGATAACTCATTAAAACGCGACTCTCTGAAGTCTTTTAGCTGTTTATAGTTGAGCATGCTCTTAAAACACTTTCCTTCAAAATGCTGTTCACCCAAAAAATGACCGAGTCGCTTATCCTGTTGTATATGACGTTCGAGATGTTCAATCAAAAAAGAGTAAAGTTCTACATTCGCCTCGCTATCCAGAATAAACTTGGTCACAGCAGAATAGCGATTGAAGGTAGCCCCTCCACAAAAAATAAACAAGCGCGACTTATCAAAAAGTTGATCGCTATTTGCCATCATCAGAATCTGTGATAACAAACTACCGATTGAATAGGCAAAAATATCGAAAGAGGTGGTTTCACTAATAAATGGATGCTTCCCTTGTCTAATCGTTGTAACGAAATCAATCACATCATGGTACGTTTGCAAGCCCGACCACACAAATCGTTGTGGTCTGATCTGTAGACGTGTACTGATCGCTACATTTGATAAGGATGAATCAATAATATCGGGAAAGTGTGACTTTCTATATTCGCTGATCGAGTACATCTTTCGTTTATCACTCCAATCCTGAGGTGCACGATTCATGTGAAAAGCAATCGGAAAGAGAATAACCGTTTTGCCGGTGAGATTGCACAAACGATAAGCCCAGGTAAGATATTTGTGCCAGTGTTTTTCATTAAAGCCATGAAACATCAAGATCACCTTATTCGTCTTTAAAGTGCCTTTGGGTGTAAAAACAGAATAGCGAAATTGCGAGTTCTCAGCTACTTTAGAGTCAGCCACATCGAGCAATGTATTTCCAAAGTTAAGTAAACTGCTGGTCGCATGATCTGGTGAAAACAATTCGTTGTGAATAGGGCAGTTATATGTTTCTTCCCCTGAAAGGATTTTGAAGTTGTGTGAATGGAAATCAAAATTTCTAATTTCAACCTGTTGATCTACTTCAATTAGCGGCGTGTCGTAATTGTAGACCTCTTTCAAATGATTGAATAGATTGTAATACGTCATTGGGCAGGCTATTTAATTCAATTAATAATATACTAGCTATAAAACCAGTATAAAGATAACATAAAAGCAGCCTGAAAAATTGTATTGTTTACAGAAAATAAAAGTAATTTGGTTGTACTCTGTCTTTTAATGATTTGGATGATAAATAACCAGCTGATGCAAGTTTGCAATCAGCTGGCTGATAAAATCTATATTACCAATCTTTAAGCGGTTTAATCACAGGCGTAAAGTTGCTTTCAACTCCGCCCCATTGTGGAGACAGGAGTATAATCATCGTAACAACTCCGGTCGTAGAAGGTGCTTTTGCAAATAATCTTTTCACACCCGTATTTAATTTTTGAGGAGCTGGTTGCTCTGCCGAACCCGCACTGAATACGGCGTTAGCCGGTGATAATATCCGGGCAGTCAACTTCTGATTATTCAGTGTCAGAACTGCTTTTTGTGCATTAACGATCTCTATG
>JAHEYR010000118.1 GCA_023251485.1 Bacteroidales bacterium | reverse complement strand
TAGCGTACAAAACTAATATTAATTTTTATACGTTGTTTAAAATTATGGAATATTTTTACTCAGTAGTCGTCATTTCGACCCCTTGGGAGAAATCTGCTTATCAACATTGGTTATCAAGAAGAGATTTCTCCCAAAAGGTCGAAATGACGGTTGCGGGAGGTCGAAATGACGATTGGGGGAGATTGAAATGACGGTTGAGAATGGATGGAATTCGTTGCTGCCTATAAAGGTTGATAATCAATTTCCATAAAGTCAGCCACATCCTTCATCCAATACTGATTTACAAAATGAACATGCATCGGATGGTTGTTATAATGCTCGTATTCGTCAGTGCCGTAAAACTCCATCGAAACCCCATATTCAAAATTATTCTTCTTGCCGATCTGTCTGAGGCATTCAAAATTTTGTACTCCGGTTATTGAGGATAATTTATTGATAGCCATAAAGAAATCCTTCTCTTTTATAGCACTTGTTTGATCGTTAAATTTAAAAACTACGGTATGTCGTATCATGTTTTCTGATTTTTATATGAGGGGTTGTTGTCGTATCTTTCCAGTCGTTTCAGTAGAAACAAAATTAAGAAAGAATTTTGCTTACATAACATGTAAAACCCCGAAAAAAGGAACATAGTACATATTATGTACTTATTTTAGTTTGTCGACATCAATTTCGATTATATAATACTATTAATGTAAACTAAATATTATTTTTCATAAAGTAGGCTTTGTATAATAATTTTTATGTTATTTTGCGATTCTGATACACCCTAATACGTTTTTCAAATGAATAAAATACTGAACCAGCCAACTTCACTTTACCACTTCTGGATAGTGCTTGCCGTTTTGCTGTTTATCTATTACCCGATGACTGCACAAAATCGCACCTTAAGTTCGAAATATGTAGCCATCCGGATGAACAACAGTGGCTATATTACAAGTATTAAAAGCCTGGCTTCTCAAAAAGAATATTGCCCGGTTGGTGATTCGTCGGCACTCCTTAGTTTATATAAAGACAAGAAATATATCTTGCCGGTTTCAGCTAAGTTTAAATCGGCTGTTAATCAGATTATTTTATCGTATCCGAACGGATCGGTGGCAACCGTAAAAACAGAACAGAAAGGAGACTATCTGCGATTTAAATTGCTATCACTTTCTCCACGTAATGGCGTGGATAATATCGTTTGGGGACCTTACAAGACATCTATCACGAAAACAATTGGCGAGATAATCTCTGTTGTCAGAGATGATAATTTTGCAATTGGAATACTTGCATTAGATGATATCACAACCAGTGGTCCACCATCTGAAGGCGACCTTCTTCAAAGTTATTATTATATTCATTCACCGGATAAAAGTATCCCAATCCCTTCGAATATGCACGAAGGACAAAGTTTTAGGATTGGAGGGGATGGCATAAATGATGTTGCATTTTATTCGCACCCGGAAGAGTATTACCGGATGAATTCAGGAACTGGCGCCTCACTTGAGCCGGCATTCGGATCATCTATTACACTACATGCAAGAGACAGAAGAATACCTCAAACAATATTTTTTACGCTTCTTCCAGGTTTTGTTGGTGTAAATTCTCCGCGACACCAGTATGTCGATCCTGTTGATGCTGATTATATTGGCTCTGCTATCGCATTTTATGGTTGTCCTGACACGTTGGGATTAAATGTCATTGAAAAGGTTGTTCTAAAAGAAGGGTTACCCCATCCAACTATTGAAGGGAAATGGATTAAAGATCCGGCTGCTTACCGGCCTGATATCGCATGGTCGGGAGTTCATGATAGTCTTATCAGTTATGCGAAACAGACAGGACTAAAGGCGATACAAGATGAAGGTCTTGGAGAATATTACCCAAATCCTGCAAACAGATGGGGTGATAAGAAAATAGACTTCGCCAATAGGACAATTCCCATTAGTGAATATACGAAACTAACTAATAAAGAAGGAATTGCTTATGGCCTACACTCACTTTGTGAATTTATTCAACCGAATAGCAGTGATGTTACTCCCGTGCCAAATGATAGTTTGTGTATCCTTTTACGCACACAAATAACAAAAAACATTCTCCCACGTGATACAATTATAACAGTGGCGGATACCAGCTATTTGAATGAGTATGGTGGTTGGGAAGGAAATCAGACCAACGTGTTGAAAATAGGGAAAGAACTTATTTCGTATGAAGGAGTTACAACCACCAAACCGTATACCCTGTTAAAAATAAAGAGAGGAGCATATGGCACAACCGCTGACTCTTATCTGAATGGTGCTACTATTGCAAAGTTACAACCCAATTGTTACAGAGGGTTTGTACCGGATATGCGGTTACAGGATAAATACGCTGAATACTATGCCCGACTACTTAGTGAGGGTGGTATGAAGTATATTGATTTTGACGGATTAGAAAGTTGTATGTATCAGGGCCATGGACAATACTCATTCAAGAAGTTTTTCAGAAAACTATTTGAGACATCAAAGCTGCGGGGTATTGATTATTTACGCGTTATGGGATCGACTATTGTTGAAGGTAACTGGCATTATATGAGCGTTTGTAATGTGGGAGGTGGAAACAATATGTTTAATCCTGTTACAAACCAATGGGGAATTGAAGGTAAAGATATCAGGTATATTTTTCTGAGTAATTATCTGCCTTGTACTTTTGGTATTATAGATCTCCAATCTGACTGGACCGTAGCTGTTGCTGAAAACTTACAAGCTAAATCTATTGGCTGGGGAGCCACTTATATGTTGGGGCTAAATCAGAAAAGAGTGGAGAAATGTAACGAAAAATATGCCATATTCAGGGCGATTAAAACATGGGGAGATGCAAGAGCGGCTAATGTATTTACCTCTAAACTAAAGGAAAAGATGAAGAATCAGGATAATAAATTTCATCTGGAACAGGTTGATGATAAAACATGGAAGTTGTACCCAATAATGCTTTCGGGGGAATATGGAACTCCTGAAATTTTAAAATCCAACAATAAATAATCTTACTTTTATATAAATGTGATATCTGACTAACAATTAACAAATTAAAACCTCAGGCATGAAACGTTCAATTACTTTTATTCTTTCTGGAATTGCATTTTTGTTTGTACTTATAAGTGGAAATCAGGTATGGGCATCAAATGTAAAGGATACAAAATATTATGTTGGGCATGAATACCATGTTTCGGTAACCGGCAATGATATGAACGATGGGTCGTTAGCAAAACCATTTAAAACGATTATGACTGCTGCTAATGTGGCCATGCCTGGTGATGTGATTACAGTTCACACAGGAATATATCGTGAACAGATAACACCTCCGCGTGGTGGTGATTCTGATCAGGAGCGAATTGTATATCAAGCGGCTAAAGGAGAGAAGGTGGAGATTAAAGGCTCGGAAATTATCAAAGGCTGGCAAAAGTTAGATAACGACACATGGGTCGCTAAAATTCCGAATAGCTTCTTTGGAAAATTTAATCCCTATAAAGAGTTAATATGCGGTGATTGGTTTTCTGCCTTAAACCGTGAGCACCACAGAGGAGCCGTTTACTTGAATGGTGATTGGTTGATGGAAGCTGCAAAACAAGAAGAAGTGATGAAAGCAATGGACGAAAAGAACCCGCTGTGGTATGCCAAAGTTGATTCTCTTACTACTATCATCTGGGCTCAGTTTAAAAATATAAACCCCAATGACGAAACAGTGGAAATCAATGTTCGTCCAACAATCTTTTATCCCGACAAACCATTTATCAATTTTATAACACTTCGTGGTTTTATCATGCAACAAGCTGCTACCAATTGGGCCCCCCCGACTGCAGAACAGATGGGACTCGTTGGCACTCACTGGAGCAGAGGTTGGATTATTGAGAATAACACCATTCAAGATTCAAAATGCGTGGGTATCGCATTAGGTAAATACGGTGATAAGTGGGATAATAACCAAACCGAATCGGCCGAAGGTTATGTGGGAACGATCAACCGGGCATTGGCTTCTGGATGGAATAAAGGAACCATCGGAGGACATGTTGTTCGCAATAACACCATTGCGTATTGCGAACAAACAGGAATTGTTGGCAGCATGGGTTGTTCATTCAGTACTATTGAGGGGAACGTTATTCATGATATACATATACGAAGATTGTTTAGTGGCGCTGAAATGGCTGGCATAAAATTTCATGGGGCAGTTGATGTAACAATCAAAGGCAATCATATTTATCGAGCCAACATGGGTGTCTGGCTCGATTGGATGGCACAAGGAGTACACGTTTCAAACAATTTGATGCATGATAACTTGCTGGACATTTTTCTGGAAGTTGACCATGGCCCTATGTTGGTATTTAATAATGTTTTACTATCGAAGACAAGTTTGTTGATGAATTCGAGTGGTGCTGCTTTTGTACATAATATCTTCGGTGGTAAAATGGATGTAATTAATTACGACAGCAGACTCACGCCTTACCACAAGCCACACTCAACTTTTGTGGCAGGCTTGCACGATAATCCCGGAGGAGATATCCGGTTTATCAACAACTTGTTTGTAAACGGCGGAGATGCCAGCCAATATGCTAAGGCGATCCTACCCGTTTTTTTTGATGGAAATGTATTCACCAAAGGATCGATCAGACCTGTATCCGAGAACCAGCCAAAGAAATTTGGAGAAATCAGCGAAGCAGCCAAAGAAAAAATCAAAACCACCAAAGATCAGGTCGCAATAGAGAAGAATACGTTGGATAAACAGGATTTCGAAGCAATGACCAATTTAGTGACAGGGGAAGATGGTGTTTATCTTGAAATCTCCTTTGATAAGAAATGGCTTACGGAGCAAAAAAGGAACTTAGTGACTTCCAACCTTTTGGGTAAAGCTATCATTCCGGATTTACCCTTCGAGAATGTAGATGGCGCGAAAATAGTGATCGGTACCGACTATTTTGGGAAGAAACGCAATACTACAAATCCTTCACCGGGTCCGTTTGAAATTGCGAACGACGGAAAGCAGAAAATAAAAGTTTGGTAAAAAGTAGAATGGGAATTTAAGAACACCATCTAAAACTAAATAAATCATACTAAATGAATAAGGAAGTCAGAATAATTATAGTATTTATTATGACTATTTTAGCTTTTGGACGATTATCTGGTCAAAATAAGCTTGAGAAAGTTAATTATTATCTCAGAGATATTAGAGGGAGTATCCATCCATTCGTCAGCTGGTATTCAGGTACGAAACTGGATTCGGTGCATCTGTTTGAAAATAATTCTCTGAAAACAAAAACCGGAGAGTGGTTGTGCAAGGTTAGTTCAAATCAAATCTCAAATCAATCAGATGCGATAGATGTTAACGTTTCATTTAAATTAAAAAGCGGTAGCGCATCTTCAGTAGCGGTAGCTGTTTCTTTTGATTTTGACAAGTGGAGTTCAGAAAATTATGTTTTAGTACCTGCCAGTGTTTACAACGGAAACCGATACAAAACAATCGAAAATGGATATAATCCCAACTATACAAAGGATATGTATTACAATCCGGATATTCCACTGACGATATCAAACAATCCGCGCTTATCATCCAATAACTTAGAACCTTCGCTCATTGAGATTCAAACGACGAATGCTGCTACGCCATCAGTAAGTTTTTATTCAGCATCTATGAAGAAAGGTTTTATTCTTTTAACTGAACAAGATTCGCGATTAGGAAATAATGGGATAACTATTGAAGAGAATGCTACTCATACGAAAGCATCTATCAAAATAACAGCACCATCTGTAAGGAAGATGGCGTGTGGCTTTGGTGAATTTTTTCCTAGTGGTGACCGTGCTGTTGATTGGAAGAAGGATGATACGGTGTCGCTTCATTTTAAGCTATATGCTTTTTCTGCACAGTCAATTCCTGATTTGCTCAATAAGTTTATGGTTGTTCGCAAATCGTTATCAGGACCAAATAATCCGCGAAGCCTGGTACCAATGAGTAAGATCGTTGAATTGGGAACTGACATATGTAGTAACAACTGGATAGAAGTTCCTGCAGGGAAATACTATAAGCCCGAAAATGATAACAATTTTCAGTTAGGATGGGTTAGCGGAATGATGAATACCTATCCGATGCTCGCTCTAAATAATCGAAAGGAGAGAGGGCGAGTGGTTTCAGAATTGGATTTTGTAGTAGATAAATTACAGGGTAAGAGTGGCTATTTTTATGGTGGCATTACTGCTGAAGGAGAAATACGGCCAGAAAAAATGATTCCAGAATACCCTCAGGTGCATGCCATGGTTCGGAAAAACGGTGATGCCTTGTTCTGGATGATAAAGCATTTTATGTTGTTCAAAGAACAAGGATATGGCAATCTGATCAAGGATAAATGGGAAATAGCAGCTAGAAATTTAGCCCTGGCATTTAGTAACATCTGGAAAAAATACGGACAGTTTGGACAATATATTGATCCGGAAACAGGGGAAATAGCAGTTTTTAATTCTACAGCCGGGGCAATAGTTCCTGCAGGGTTGGTTTTAGCATCTGATTATTTTAAAGAAAAGAAGTTTCTGGATATTGCTAAAGATGCTGCTGCATATTATTACAACAGGGATGTTGTCAAACAGGGATTAACAGCTGGTAATTGTGGCGATATTTCGCAGGATGCCGATTCAGAATCTTGCTTTGGCTTTCTTGAATCGCTAATGGCTCTGTATAACTATACAAGTGACCCTATTTGGCTTGACAGAGCAAAAGTACAGGCAGCATTGTGTTCGACCTGGGCCATTTCATATGATATAAAGTTTCCACCCGTAAGCCAGATAGGTAAATTGCAATCACATATGGCAGGTGCTATTTGGGCTAGTACTCAGAATAAACATACAGCGCCGGGTATTTGTACGGCATCTGGAGACTTTTTATTTAAGCTATATAGAGCTACCGGAAACATTTTATATGCCGATTTAATCCGGGATATTCAACATGCACATGCTGAGGCTATTGATATGCCCAACCACCGTACAACTAATTTTGGTTTTGGAACCTCAATGGAGCGCATTCAACCTTCGGATGCTGAAGGAAAGGGTAGTATTGGTAATTTCATTCATACCAGAAACTCCTGGACAGAAACAAACGGAATGTTAATGGCTCTTGAAATACCAGGTATTTATATCCAATTAGATAAAAAAAGTATCTATGTTTTTGATCATGTAGAAGCGAAAATAGTAAATCAGAATAGAGAAAGTATGGTCATCGCTATTACCAACAAGACCCCTTACGATGCGAATGTTTCAATATTCGCCGAGAGTAGCGAACAAGCACAAAAAACGTTAAGCTATACAGCATTTTACAGGTGGCCGAAAGTAGCAGTAGGCAGCGGCAAAACACAACGGGTCTGTATCTTAAAAAATGGCACAATAAAACAGATATAGACACCCAATCCTAACGGGGCATCCTATATCGCTGTTGGTTTGCCTGCTTTCTCACCTGACACGGTTCACAGAGATTGCTAAAACCGAACAACCTTAAACCTAGGATGTAGGACTAATATAGGAAGTTATTGTATGGATATCTTTTTATATGAATACGTTTCACCTCTTCGTAAACCAACTCTCTGAATTCCTGAATGTTGATCTTATGCTTAGCTGAGATAAATAGTGTTGGATTATTTGCTTTCGCCATCCAGGTTTCTTTTAAATCATCGAGACTTAAGTTCTCTTTTGTTGAAGGCGTTAAATCAAATTGATCTTTCTGAATAAAGGTGTACGCATCCACTTTATTGAAAATCATAAAAATGGGTTTATCGGCTGTTCCAATCTCCTGAAGGGTCTCTTTTACCACATTGATTTGCTCTTCAAAAGAAGGGTGCGAAATATCTACTACATGGATTAACAAATCGCTCTCTCTCACTTCGTCCAATGTGCTTTTAAACGACTCCACCAAACCATGGGGCAGCTTGCGAATAAACCCTACCGTATCAGTAAGCAGAAAAGGAAGATTGCCAATCACAACTTTCCTTACTGTTGTATCGAGGGTCGCAAACAATTTGTTCTCTGCAAAGACATCGCTTTTGCTCAACATGTTCATGATCGTTGATTTACCAACATTGGTATAACCAACCAGTGCAACACGCACCATGCTTTCGCGATTCTTGCGTTGCGTTACTTTCTGTTTATCTATTTCGCGAAGCTTTTCTTTTAGAAATGCTATCTTATCTCTGATAATACGACGGTCGGTTTCTATTTCCTTCTCTCCCGGACCTCTCATCCCGATACCTCCACGTTGCTTGGTGAGGTGGGCCCACATACCAGTCAGTCGAGGAAGCAGATATTGGCATTGAGCCAGTTCTACCTGTGTGCGGGCATGAGCAGTACGTGCACGACGTGCGAATATATCAAGGATCAGGTTTGTACGATCGAGAATTTTGCACTCCATCTTTTTCTCCAGATTCCGAATCTGTGCAGCTGAAAGCTCGTCATCAAATACTGCAATATCGATAGCTTCGGCCTTGATATAATCAACAATTTCTTCAAGCTTACCAGAGCCTACAAAGGTTTTAGGATCGGGAAAGTCAAGGCGCTGAACAAATCGTTTAACGGATAGCCCTCCGGCTGTCTCGACCAGAAACTCTAATTCATCAAGATATTCTGCTGATTTAACTTCATCCTGATTTGCTGTAATTAATCCAATTAGGACAACTTTTTCTTGTAACTTAGCGGTATCGTGCATGCAATGATTTAAAGAACTGCAAAGTTAACAATAATGATGAAGCTGGCTTCATATTAAGTTATTGTTAAATCATAATTACTTCATTCAGTCCATCTTACAGTAATCAAGGTATTTATTAACTTTGAGCCACCAATAAATATTGGAATTATGCAAAATCAAGACATAAAAATTCTTTTGGTAGACGATGAAGACGATGTTCTCGAATTTCTGAGTTACAACATTCGGAAAGAGGGATATGATGTTCATACTGCCAATAATGGGGTAAAGGGATTACAGAAAGCAATCGAGCTTAAACCGCATCTCATTATTCTGGAT
>JAHEYR010000017.1 GCA_023251485.1 Bacteroidales bacterium | reverse complement strand
AAATGGTCCTTCTATAAGTCCTGTCTGGGGAAATCAAACGGGAACTTGTACCTCTGATGCCAGTTCCAGCATGTTTTCCTGCAGTTTAGCAACATACATTTTACCTGATGCCCAGTATAAATAAGCCTGCCCGTCTTTATCGATAAATACATTGGGGTCGATACCGTGAACATTACCAATCGGTTGTGGTTGAGGAACAAACGGCCCATATGGTTTGTCGGATACGGCTACTCCAATTGTAAAATTTTTACCATTAATTGTGTCCCTTGCTTTGGTTGGAAAATAGAAATAATATTTTCCATTTCTGAAAATGCAATCAGGAGCCCACATACAATAAGATGTGGAATCGACCCATTTAACTTTATTTTGGCTTACAATTACACCATGGTCTGTCCAGTCAGTAAGGTTTTCGGATGAAAAAACATGGTAATCTTCCATGCAAAACCACCCGATAACACCCTTCCCTTTTGCACTAAGAATATCATGCGAAGGATAAACATATACTCTGTCTCCAAAAACTCTTGCGGTTGGATCAGCTGTGTATTGATTTAAGATAAAGGGATTTTGAGCTATTGAAGTATTGATTGAAAACAATAACAAAAATCCTAACAGGACTAGATGATGTTTAATTTTGCTCATTAAAAAGGATATTGATTTAATATTTTCTTCTCCATCAATCGTTTTAATCGTTCCGTCTTTGTTATATTTCATTTTCACCTCCTGAAAGCAAGCTTTTAACAAAGCTTTTTGGTTGATAATTGCGGTCGAAAAGAAGAGGATAATCTGTTCGTCCCACTACAGGGAAATTGTTCTTCCATGATTGTCCATCCTGAACTCCCCACAACGTCACACGACTAATCTTATCCTGATGTTTCACAAACAAGTCAAAGAACTCCTTATATCTTTTGGCATGCGCATTTTCAACTTTATGAGGTAGTCCATTGACGAAAGGATTTAATTCATTTTTATAATCGACGCGGGAGTCAACATCGGCACCCTGATTATTTTTAGGACTTGGCAGTGCCGATATATCCATTTCAGTAATCATCACCTTAACACCCAAAGCAGCAAAAGTCACTAAACTTTTTTCGAATTCTTCAATTTTAGGAAAATCCATACTGCAATGGCATTGCATACCGATACCATCGATACGGATTCCATCTTTCTGAAGTTCCTTCACCATTCTCACTACACCTTCTCGTCGTCCCGGAAGAGCCATTGAATAATCATTGTAGTATAACTCAGCATCCGGATCTGCTTCGTGGGCAAACCGGAAAGCCAATTTCAGGAAATCGGGACCAATGATTTTATATAATTTACTTTCGCGCCACGAACCATCATCCATAATCGCTTCATTGACTACATCCCAGCCTTTTACCTTGCCTTTATACCTACCAACTACAGTATGAATATGCGTTTTCAAACGGTTAATCAATACTTCGCGTGAAACGTCGTTCCCTTTTTCGTCGACAAACAACCATTTGGGAGCCTGTGAGTGCCACACCAGATTATGACCAACAATAAACATCTTGTTTTGTATCCCAAAGTCAACAAACTGATCGGCCAGTGCAAAGTTAAATTTCCCCTCTTCAGGTTGAAGTAGTCCACATTTCATACAGTTTTCGGCAGTTATGGTATTAAAATGTTGTTTTATAGTCCGAATTGCAGCCGTATCATTTCCTGTAATCTGCCCAGTATTGATAGCTGTACCGATGTAAAATTTTCCCTGAAATACATCTTTCAACCCTTTTGGAGGATTTGATGAAAAAGCTGACAGATTTATGACCAGGAGCAGGATAGTCGTCGAAAGTTGTTGTAATAATTTGCGGTTCATCTTTAACTGTTTATTTGTAACCGATATTTTATAGCGTTTATTAATTTCATTCTTCCTCATTTGTTAGCTTGAAGATCATCTAAAAGGCCTCTCAAGGGATGACTTAATCATGAAGATATAAACTATGTGATTTAGTCTCCGTTTAATTTAATTACATTTCATAATCAAGTATTTAATATTATTCATACACAAACAAAAGTAAAGCATATTCATAATCCAGATTTCTAAATTTAGATATTCAGCTTTAAACTTTAGATATATAATTGCTTTAGGGTGCATTTTTGAAGCAAGTAATATATATTGTACAAGTTCTTTTATTCATTGTTTTCCCAGCTATTTTATACTCTTAGAGACGAGCCAGACGATTGGGAAATTTCGTATTTTTGCAAACCACACCCTACTGAAATTCAACGCAAATATGGTTAAAGGTGTATAGTAAGCAAAGAATAGTAAAAGGCATCCATCACAAATCCACCATCAATTCCCCCCCGATAATATCCAAACATAAATATTTGATAAAGAAAAGATCATTTACCACTTATCCGATTCTTATCCTATTCTGTTCCCAACCTGACCCCATTCTGATTCTACCCCAGTAATAGGATCAAGGTAGGATAAGGATAGAATATTAAAAGGGCGGCTGTTGAGTTAGAATAAAATTATCTCTGTTTTATCAATGAATCTTTAAACTGATATTTAAGAATAATGGATTGGTTATTTAAAATTGAATTTACTTTATATTAAAGTATAGAATCAAACACAAAACAAGCATTATACACCTGATTTTGAGAATATTGTTTATCAATAAAAAACGCGTAAAAGTCATTGAAAAGTTTGTAAAACTACAAGTTTTCATTCATAAATACAACTGATTTATACAATAGAAACATTTAGAAGTTTACTATTTTTACTTTTTAAAATTTACTATTAAATTTTTCATTTACTTTTGAAACTTTGACAAACCTCTTTGAATGACATTATTTTTACACAACTATTGGACTAAAATTAAAGAAGGTGACGAAAAGTCATTTGAGCTCCTATTTAAGGCGCTTTTTAATGAGTTGTGCAATTACGCCATTCAGTATACGGCAGATAGATTCCTCGCAGAGGAAATAGTACAAGATGTTTTTATAAAGATTTGGCAGAACTGTGAAGAGATCACGCCAACTAAATCCATAAAGAGTTATATTTTCCAGGCTGTGCATAATGCATGCATCAATAGTATCATTCAGAAGAAAAATAAAAAAAATATCCACAATGTTTTTTTATCAGATGAGTCGTGGGAAATTATTCAGGAATCCGCCCAGATTGATTCATTTTTACTTGAAAGACTAGAGGCCCAAGATACCGAACAGATTATCAAGCAGATAATTCGAACGCTTCCAACCGGATGCGGTGAAATATTTATACTAAGCCGGTTTGAAAACAGATCGAACCAAGAAATTGCAGAACAGCTAAACGTTTCGATCAGTACGGTTAGAACTCAGATATACAGAGCACTAGATAAAATAAGTGAAGGTCTGTTAAAAATTAGTTAATTTATTTGCTTTCTCTTGTAACAATTTACAATCAAAATCTTGTCTTAATAATAAGAAGATAATTATGTTAAATCCAAATTCCATAAACGACGAAATCAAAGGATTAATCATCTGTTATTTAACAGGTGATATTTCGCGTGACCAACTCCAGATATTAAGCCAGTGGATCCATGAAAGTGAAAATAATAAAGAATTATTTGACACCTTCAAATCGACATGGATACTCTCTGGAATGGCAAACACGAAAGATCAATTCTCCGAAAATCAATCGTGGGAAAATCTTCAAAAGAAATTAGATTTCGAGATCGACGATTCGGAACAGGAATCCAGCATAAAAAGAATCCTATATTTCAAAAAACTCCGTACTGCAGCAATATGGCTTCTGTTTTTTGGGCTTGGGAGTCTTATTACCTATATGGTGTCCTCTAATAGAATGCCACAAAATTTCAAAACCGAAATTACAGTTCCTTACGGTACTAAAACGACTGCAAAATTGCCTGATGGATCTACAGTATATCTAAATGCAGGGAGTACAATCATTTACAACCAGGATTTTAACAAAACAAAACGTTTAGTATATCTCTCGGGTGAAGCTTATTTTAAAGTTGCCACTAATAAGTCTAAACCATTCGAAGTAATTACCCCTATTTTAACTGTTAGAGCTACAGGAACGAAATTCAATGTAAAAGCTTATCCCAACGAAAGTTCAATTACGGCGACCCTTGTAGAAGGGAAAATTGATATCCGTAAAACGACCGATCAGAGCAATACCAATAAAATTGAGTTGAAGCCTAAACAATGTTTTGTGTATTATAAAACAGAGAATCAAACCAAACCTTCTGTTCAAAATGTCACTTATTCAAAACCGGTATCGATAAAAACAGACGAGGAGGAACTCACTAATTATAATGTTTACAACAATGTTAAGACAGAGCTCTATACATCATGGAGTGAGGATAACTGGGTCATAGAGAGTGAAACACTAAGAACTTTTGCGCCAAAAATTGAAAGAAGATTTAATATGATTATCCGTTTTGAGGATGAAGAGATTAAGAACTACAAATTCTCTGCAACTATCCAAAAAGAGACGATTGATCAAATACTCCAAGCTTTAAAAATAGCTACGCCTATGATCAACTTCAAGATTGTAAAAGATACTATTCATCTTGAGTTGGATCGAAAAATAAAACAGAAATATGACACAAAATAACTTTATTTATGAAAGGAGGGAGATAGAAAATAAGACACATCTACACTAGTCAAAAAAAATAGGAGCAGCTTAGAACTACTCCTATCAAATTAAGTTCCGTCGAAAAACCTAATTATTCATTTCAATTCACAAATGTATGAAGAAAATACATTATTGGGAGAAATATGTTCAATATTTTCTCCAAAAACACCAAATCTTAATTATTATGAAGCTAACAGTTTTATTGATCTGTTTGTTTTCGCTATCTGTTCAGGCAACAGGGTATTCTCAATCTGCCAAAGTAAGTCTTAACCTAAAAGAAGTTTCGCTGAAAGAGGTTTTCAAGATGATTGAGAAACAAACACCATGCAGATTCTTTTATAATGACCAATTTGTTGACCTCGATTCAAAAGTTTCATTTAAAGCTAACGACATCTCAGTTAATGAGGTGTTGAATATCATCTTAAAAAATGCGAATGCAACACACAAAGAACTCGAGAATAATTTGGTTGTAATCGCCCCTATTGATAATCAAGCAAAAAACACCATAACAGGGACAGTTACAGATGCAAAAACCGGTGAATCTCTACCAGGTGTAAGCATCATTATAAAGGGAACATCCAAAGCGGCTATCACAGACAGACAAGGTAAATTTAGCATTATATCGACAAATCCGAATGCAACACTGGTGTTCTCTTTCATCGGATATGACCCACAAGAGATAGATCTGAATGGAAAACAGAATGTCACTGTAGCTCTTGTCCCCAATATTAAGAATCTTGATGAAGTTGTAGTAATCGGTTATGGTACGACAAAAAAGAGCGATCTTACCGGTTCTATATCTTCCGTTCAAGGAAATACAATAGCAAAACGCGAAACCACACAATTATCGTCTGCACTCCAAGGAGCCATTTCTGGTGTGATGGTAACACGCGACAATAGTTCACCCGGAGCAGGAGCGACTATTCGTATTCGCGGTATAACCACTATTGGAACGAGTGATCCACTTGTAATCATTGATGGTGTTCCCGGAGGAAGTATTAATGATATCAATCCAAAGGATGTAGAAACAATGTCTGTTCTAAAAGATGCTGCCGCTGCCTCAATTTATGGATCCAGAGCTGCTTCTGGAGTGATTCTGGTAACGACTAAACGTGGTAGAATAGGTACTTCAAATATCACTTATAATTTTGAATATGGCATAGAAAAACCTACGTCAATGCCATCGTATGTTGGATCTGTGAAATATATGCAGTATGCCAATGAACAGAAATGGAATGATAATAATAATGTTGGTACCCAATATCCGGTATTTACTCAGGATTATATCAATAACTATGCAGCAAATCATGTAACAAATCCTGATTTATACCCAGATACTGATTGGAATTCATTGTTATACAAAAAGAATTCAATTAGACAAACACATTCATTAACGTTTAGTTCGGGAACAAAAAACTTACAAACAAATGCCTCTTTTACAATGGATAACATTGGGGCTATCTATGATTTAAAAGATTACAAACGAATTAATGCGCGAGTCAATAACGACGTTACTATTAATAAGTATTTGTCGGCGACAATAGATTTAAGTATTAAGCGAGTTGAATCAAATGCGCCTAATTATGATCCGACAAGTGAATATCAAAAGTTAGCCCCTATTTATGCTGCAACATGGACTGATGGCTTGGTTGCTGCAGGGAAACAAGGATTTAATATGTTAGGTCAATTAGAATATGGAGGTACTAACCAGACTTGGAATAATCAAATTTCGGGTAAAGTATCTCTTGATTTCACTCCGATAACAGGGTTGAAATTCTCGGCTATTTTCTCTCCTACTTTTAATTATGATAAATCCAAACAGTTTAAAAAGGCGATCCCTTACACCAATTATAATGACCCCAATACCTATGTCGGTTACTTACAAGGATTTGTTACTACATCATTAAATGAAAACAGAAATGATGGTTACTATCACACAACACAATTCTTAGGAAATTACACAAAAAGTTTTGGCAAACACAATTTGAATTTAATGGGTGGGTATGAAAATTACTATTCGACGTATGAATATTTAGCAGCTTCGCGCGATGCTTATGAATTAACCAACTTTCCATACCTTGATTTAGGCCCACTTACATTAAGAAACAATGGCGGTTCTGCATGGGAAAATGCCTACCGATCATTTTTCGGTCGTGCCATGTATAATTTCGCTAACAAATATTATATTCAAGCTAATATCAGAGAGGATGGGTCATCCCGATTTGATCCTAAATATCGTTGGGGAACATTCCCTTCTGTATCAACAGGATGGGTTATATCCAGCGAAAACTTTATGAAAAGACTTCCTGTTGTTTCATATCTAAAACTAAGAGCTTCATGGGGCGCATTGGGAAATGAACGAATTGGCAATTACCCATATCAGGCTGCAATTGGATTTGGCAATGCATTGCTTTATCAAGGCACGACTCCTGTATCAGTAACTACTGCTGCTCAAACAACCTATGCAATCCCAAACATCTCTTGGGAAAAAACAGAGACAACCGATTTCGGTATGGATTTAAATTTGCTAAAAAACAAACTACGTTTAACCGGTGACTATTATTTTAAGACCACCAAAGACATGTTATTAGCACTACAGATTCCTCCTTCATTAGGTTTTGATAATCCAAATCAAAATACAGGAAAGATGAACACCAAAGGTTGGGAAGTCGAAGTTACATGGAGTGATAAAATTGGAGAAATCGGATATTCTGCATCAGTGAATTTATCTGATTTTACTTCTAAAATGGGAGACCTTGGTGGTACTGAGTTTATTGGAGACCAAATTAAAGTAAAGGGTAGTGAATTTAACGAATGGTATGGTTATAAATCTTTAGGGCTATTTCAAGATGCTGCCGATGTTGCGGCTTCACCAAAACTTTATGCAAACTCCAAACCCGGCGATATTAAATATCAGGATATAAGTGGTCCAAATGGTGTTCCTGATGGAATCATATCTGCACAATATGACAGAGTACGTTTAGGTGGATCCTTACCCAGATATATGTATGGTGGAAACTTTCAACTTGATTATAAAGGTTTTGACTTTGGCGTAGTATTTCAAGGAGTAGGAAAACAACTTTCAAGAATCACGCCAACCATGGTAAGACCTCTTAATACAGCAGCCTTTGCTGTTCCAACAATTATCGAAGGCAAATTCTGGAGCAACTATAACACTGCTGACCAGAATTTAAAAGCAGTCTACCCCAGACTATCTGAAAATGGTGCAAATGGGAACAATTATGCGCTGTCTGATTTTTGGTTATTTGATGGATCTTATTTCCGACTAAAAAATATTTCACTCGGTTATACTATTCCTTCTACGTTAACCCATAAGGTTAAATTACAAAACATCAGACTATACACCACTATCTCTGATTTATATTGCCATAGTCATTATCCAAATGGCTGGGATCCAGAAGTCGCAGAGACAGGTTATCCTATAACAATGACATTCATTTTTGGTGTATCCGTTAAATTTTAAAAGCTAAAACCATGAAACGCATCATAGCATTTATATTCTTAAGTCTGTTTATTGGAACAGCATGTACCGACCTTAATTTAAACCCATTATCACAAGGATCGAGTGCAACATGGTACTCAAACGAATCCGAAATAACGATGGCATTGAACGACTGCTACAGAGAAGTCTTTTGGTTTCAGGATGATAATTTATGGACAGATGATTTAATTTATCGTTCTAATCTAAATGAAGTAACCGGAAACACAATGACCGGACAATCGGGAACGGTAACTACACTCTGGCTAAACTCATACAAATCAATTTCGAGAACAAACACCATCTTAGCCAGTCTGCCAAGAGCTGCAAGTAAAATATCAGCTGCAAAGCTGGATCAATACGCTGCTGAAGCTCGTTATTGTAGAGCATGTCGGTATTCTACACTGATATCTCACTTCGGAGATGTGATATACACAACAAGAGTACTTCCACTGGATTCAGCATTTATGGTTTCAAAAACGCCAAAAGCTACAATTCTAAAAGGCATCTATGCTGACTTTGATTTTGCAGCCAGCAAACTGCCTACGACCAATTCAGCCAGTTCGCCTGCAAGAGCAACCAAAGGAGCAGCTTTAGCAATGAAAGCTAGAATTGCGCTCTACATGGGAGATTATACTACAGCTCGTGATGCTGCTAAAGCTTGTATGGATTTGGGTGCTTATACACTATATCCTGATTTCGGCAAACTCTTCCTTCCTTCTACAAAAAATGCATCGGAATCGATTTTTATTATTCCCAGATCAGTAGCACTAAATGTAACCCTTGATCAAGGCATAATCCAGAACACAACCACTCGAACAGCACCAAATGGTTGGTGCGCCTATAATCCTTCATGGGATCTGTTTTGTTCTTTTCTTTGTAAAGATGGTTTAACCATTGATAAATCGCCTTTGTACAATCCCAGATTACCTTTTCAAAATCGTGATCCTCGATGTACAAAATCTATTGTCGAATTTGGAACTGCACATTTAGGGTTTATTTATCAACCTCACCCCGACAGTACAAAGGTCTTAAATGTTAACACCGGTAAGTATGTAACGAACATGGATACGCGTTCGTACACGCAATATGCTTCATATGACGGCTTAGCAGTTAAAAAGGCAGTAGATATTGACTGGATTGATGATTTAAAAACAGACCCTGATAGAATCATTATCCGCTATGCTGATGTATTGTTAATGTACGCAGAAGCTAAAATTGAATTGAACGAAATTGATCAATCTGTTCGCGATGCGATGAATATGGTTCGCGCCAGAGCTTATGGTGTAGATAAATCAGCTATAACTTCTTACCCAGCTATTACAGCCACTGACCAATCGAGTTTAAGAAGAACACTGCGTATAGAACGCCGTATGGAGTTCTTTAACGAGAACTTACGCTATATGGATATTATTCGTTGGAAGGTCGCCGAAATCGTTCTGAATAAATCGAGTTATGGAATGCTTGATCCCGCTGATCAGAGAGCTAAGATTATCAGTAAGGGATTATGGTTCTTCCCGGGAATTCCTGATTTTGATAATCAAGACAACCCTGATTTCACTGCTTGGTATGCTGCCGGTCTTACAAAACTATTAACGCCTAAAACCTTTGACAAAAACAGGCAGTATTTATGGCCATTACCAACAACGGAACTTTTAGGCAATAAAAATTTGACACAGAACCCGGGCTACTAAAACAAGGAAACATCAGTCATAATGGTTGATTGTGTTCAAACTAATACAGAAGGCGCAAGTGAATCCATTTGCGCTTTCTTTCCTAATGAGTATAAAAGAGCAAGCATGAAATATTATTTAAAATATTTAAGAGGCACAAAATGAAATTTATATCAGTATTTATTCTGGCTGTAGTATTTACTTTCTCAAACAGTTTCGCCCAAAAGAAGCTAAATACTAAGTTAAACTTCAGTGGCATTTATCCCAACCTCGCATACTATAACAATGAAGGAGAGTGCGGAACCGGAGCAGTAGTTCCCTGGGCAAACAGATTGTGGGTTATTACCTATGGACCTCATCTACCTTTTGGTTCATCAGACAAGCTATATGAGATTACACCTGATTTACAACAAATTATCCGTCCGGAAAGTATTGGAGGGACACCAGCCAACCGACTGATTCATAAAGAGAGTAATCAACTGTTTATTGGCCCATATGCTATTGATGCAGATCGAAATGTACGGGTTATTCCATGGCAAGAAGCCCCAGGGAGGTATACAGGAGCAGCACGACATTTAACAAATCCGGCTGATAAAATATACATTGCAACCATGGAAGAAGGGTTTTATGAGGTCGATGTAAAAACGCTCAAAACAAAAATGCTTTTTGAAGATCTTAATGTAACAAAACAAAAAACGCATGATACTGATGGGAACCAGAAGGGAACATTACTACCAGGAGCCCATGGTAAAGGTTTCTATTCTGGACAAGGTGTTTGCGTTTACGCTAATAATGGGGAGCCCTCAAACGAAGCATTAACGAAATTTGATATAAAAGCAGGTGTGCTAGCTGAGTATGATGGAAAAGACTGGAAGGTTATCAGAAGGAATCAGTTTACAGAAATCAGTGGTCCGGGAGGCATCTATGGGAATCAACATCCTGAAACAGATCCTATCTGGACAAATGGATGGGATCACAAATCAGTTTTAGTTGGGGTTCGCGATCAAGGGAAATGGTCGTTTTATCGTCTGCCTAAAGCAAGCCATAGCTATGACGGGGCACATGGATGGAATACCGAATGGCCTCGTATTCGTGATATCGGAACTATTGAAAAACCAGATTACATGATGACTATGCATGGAATGTTCTGGCATTTTCCAGGTACTTTCAGTTCTACAAATTCTGCCGGTATCAGACCTAGATCATCTTATTTAAAAATAATCGGTGACTTTACAAGATGGGATGAGAAATTGGTTTTTGGATGCGATGATGCTGCAAATTCTGAATTTCTAAACAAAAGAAAAGTAAAAGGATGTATTTCAGGTCCTGGCCAGTCAAATTCAAATCTCTGGTTTACATCATTAGAAACGCCCGATCAATTGGGACCCAATACATCAGAAGGAGCAGTATGGCTGAATGAAACAGTTGAAAAAGCTGATCCTTCAGAACCCTTTCTTTTTGCTGGATGGCCAAAGCGGATGGCTTGGATTAAAAATGATGGAAATGAAACCGTTAATTTCACTTTTGAGGTAGACAAAAAAGGTACAGGATCATGGCAGATGTTGCGCTCGGTTTCTGTAGAAGCCGGGAAAAGTAAAGCTGTCGAATTTTCGACAAAAGAAACAGGCGAGTGGATTAGAACCATTACAGATAAAAACACTATCGCAACAGTTCATTTCTCTTATTCAGCAATAGATTCAAGAACAACTGTTTCAAACAGTATCTTCAATGGACTAGCAAAAGTCACAGAAAACAATGTTTTGGGCGGTATAATTTATTCGCTTGGCAAAAACCGCAGGGCTTTAGGAGTATCTACCCAAAACGGTTATTATGAACTTGATGCGCAAATGAATCTAGTAACCAAGAATGATACTGCGACACAACACTTTATTGATAAGGCCATGCAGATTCCCAAAAGAGTAGTAACCATTGATGAATCATCAATACTTATTATTGATGATCGTGGTCGTCGCTGGCGGTTACCGTTGGGAGACGAAAAGTATACCAACTTAATCAATAATGCAGAGCTCAGAATTAGTCGTGAAGTATCAACTGAACGTGACCTTTTTAATTGTATGGGTACTTTTTATGAGCTTCCAGCTGAGAATGCTGATGGGTTTGCAAAAATCCGTCCAATAGCATCACACAACTTCCGTATTAACGACTATGCTTCTTATAGAGGTATGTTAATAATGACAGGGATAAAGCCGACTGAGAAGGACAACAATTCCCATATCATTGTGTCGAATGATGGAAAAGCAGCTGTTTGGGCAGGTGTTATCGATGATTTATGGAAAATGGGGAAACCAACCGGCAAGGGAGGACCTTGGAAAAACACCTCCGTGCAAGCGAATGAAGTATCAGATCCATATTTAATTGGCTTTTATGATAAACGTTCATTATCACTTTCGCACAATTCCAGAGAAGCTGTCAAATTCCAAATTGAGGTTGAACCTATTGGACATGGTCCTTGGATGTTGTACAAAGAATTTACAGTTGAGCCGGGGAAACCGTTTAATTATACATTTCCCGACAATTTTCAATCACGATGGATTCGATTTAAAACTGACAAAGCTACGATTGCTACAGCTTGGCTAGATTATAAATAACGTCAACCAGTAATCCAATCTCTTAAAAAGAGATTGGATTACATTTACCAACTGTTGTATCTTCACTTTCAGAAATTGTTAAACTGAGTTGTAATTAACTGCTTATATTTCCAATTATATTAATCTAAAACCATGAAAACAAATTCATTAAAGTTATTCATTTTGGGTTGTTTTTGTTTATTTCCATATATTGTTTCATCGCAAGTATTGGTTGAAGCTGAAAGTTTTGCAAACAAAGGCGGATGGGGTATAGACCAACAATTCATGGCACAAATGGGATCTCCTTATCTCATGGCTCATGGCATGGGATCTCCCGTTGCAGATGCCACAACACAAGTCAGACTTTCTAAACCTGGGAAATATAGAATATTTATACGAACTTATAACTGGACGTCACCTTGGCATGAAGGCAAGGGACCTGGAAAGTTTACACTTAAAATAAATAACACGTCATTAGATCAGATTTTTGGAGATACCGGTAGTTGTTGGCAATGGGAGAAAACAGAACCGATTACTATTTCGAATTCTATTGTGAACATTTCACTTCACGACTTAACCGGTTTTAACGGTCGATGCGATGCTATTCTTTTTTCATCAGATCTAAATTATACGCCACCTTCAGATTCTACTCAATTGGCTCAACTCAGAAAATCACTTTTAAAACTTCCTTCTAAACCAATATCAGCGGGCAAATATGATCTCGTTATTGTCGGGGGAGGAATGGCTGGTACTTGTGCTGCTATTTCAGCAGCTCGGCTTGGAGTGAAAGTAGCATTACTTCAGGATCGTCCGGTCCTTGGCGGAAATAATAGTTCTGAAGTACGTGTTCATTTAGGAGGTCGGATAAAAATTGAGCCTTATCCTGAATTGGGCAATATCGTAAACGAAATAGGTCCGGAAAAACAAGGCAATGCACAACCTGCTGCGAATTATGAAGATCAGAAAAAAATGGAGGCAGTTAAGGCTGAGAAAAACATCACGCTTTTCATGAACTACCATGCAACAAAAGTGGTAAAAAAAGGAAATGTAATTACAGAAATCATAGCTAAACAGATTGAAACAAGCAAAGAGTTTTCTTTCTCAGCACCTGTTTTTGCAGATTGTACAGGAGATGGCACCATCGGTTATATAGCAGGAGCATCTTTCATGATGGGACGTGAAAGCAAGAATCAATTTGGAGAATCAATGGCGCTTGATAAAAATGATAAAATGACAATGGGGGCCTCAGTACAATGGTATTCTGAAGAAAAAGCACAAGCTGTAGCGTTTCCAACCATTGATTGGGGTATTAAATTTAATGAAGAAAGCTCACAAAAGGTAAAAATGGGTGAATGGACATGGGAAACAGGGATGCACCTAAATCAAATTGAAGACTTTGAAAGAATTCGTGATTATGGATTATTGGTTATCTATTCAAACTGGTCATTTTTAAAAAACAATTATTCCAAATCTGATCTATACAAAAATAAAGCGCTGGGATGGGTTGCTTATGTCTCAGGAAAAAGAGAGTCCAGACGACTTGTTGGTGATTATATTCTGCGTGAACAAGATTTGAAGGATAGAACACCTTACCCCGATGCATCGGTTCCTACTTCATGGTCGATTGACTTACATTATCCTGATCCTGCAAACACCAAATATTTTCCAAATCAGGAATTTATCTCTGTTGCTACACAAGATAATATCTATCCCTACCCTATTCCTTATCGTTGTTTTTATTCAAAAGATATTGATAACCTGTTTATGGCAGGCCGCAATATTAGTGTTACGCATGTTGCCCTTGGAACAGTAAGAGTAATGCGTACCACAGGGATGATGGGCGAGGTTGTAGGGATGGCGGCTTCCATTTGCAAGAAGCATCAGGTTAACCCACGTGGTGTCTATCAACAATATTTGGATGAGTTAAAGTCACTAATGAAAAAAGGCGTTGGTAAAACAGCTTTAAAAAACATGCAAAACTATAATATAGGTGGATCTCTGATCGACAAAAGGCAGAACAAATAATTTTTCATGATTACTCATCAATGAAATTTTAAATATTTCAGACACATCAAAAAATTTAAATGAACACCACTTATGAAAGCATAAAGATGACAGTAATTAGATTGTCAGGGATAATAGTTTGTCTTGCATTGTTTTCAAATGTCTTCGGTAGTCCCCAAAATAATGACAAGGGTTCTTCTCCACAGAAAAGATATACTATTTTAGGGTTAGGTGATTCTATTACTGAAGGGGGTGCAAATTTCCAGTCTTACCTTTATCCGCTCTGGCAGAAACTTTTCACAGAGGGGTATTCATTCGAATTTATTGGTCCTAATTCCAGCAGATGTAGAATTGGGACACTAAATAATGCTGGGTTCAGTGGAAAAGACACTGAATTTCTGGATACGAATATCATCAGTATTTATCGAAAATACCCCGCTGACATCGTTTTACTTCATTCAGGTCATAACCATTTTGAAAGTGAAAAACCAATTGCTAATATCATCGCGGCTCATGAATCAATCATCAGAAAGATCAGAGCTATTAATCCAAATGTAAAAATCCTGGTAGCTCAAGTTATCACCAGTGGGAAATTACCAAAATACGCATATATCCCAACGTTGAATAAACGTATAGCCGAAATGGTTAAACGCCAAAACAACAACAGCGTTTTGCTTGTAAATCAAGCAGAACGCTTTAATCGGAAGGAAAACACAATTTATGATAAAGTCCACCCCAATCCTACTGGTGCGGAAAAAATGGCTGAAGTCTGGTTCAAAGCGATGAAGGGAATCATGCCCCCATCGAAACAGAACTTCAAGCCTTTAATTCTCAGCTACAAGCAAGTAGATTCATGTGACTTAAAAATCCATGTCTTCAAACCCAAAGGCATAAAAGAAGGAGAAAAGAGACCTGCAATAATCTACTTTTTCGGTGGTGGCTGGGCGGTAGGAACTCCATTACAGTTTTATAGAGAATGTGCATATTATGCTGAAAAAGGATTGATCGCTATTAGCGCCGAGTACAGAATTTCTTATCTCCATAAAACGACTCCCTTTGAAAGCGTTGAGGATGCAAAAGATGCTATACGGTGGCTTCGCAAAAATGCTGAACAATTGAATGTAGACCCTGACTATATTGCAGCGGCAGGAGCTTCTGCAGGAGGTCATTTGGCTGCAGCAATAGGAGTACTCAAAGAGACTAATACAAGCAAAAACAATATTAGTTTCAAGCCAAACCTTTTATTACTCTATTATCCTGTAATTGATAATAGTCCAACAGGATATGGCAACGAAGAGATAAAAAAAAGATACAAAGAGATCTCACCGTTACACAATATCGATTCTACAGCACCGCCCACTCTTTTTATTCTCGGAACAAAAGATCCATTGGTACCGGTAAGAACAGCGGAAGAATTCACAAAGAAGATGGAAGATGTCGGAGCACATTGTGAGCTTCACTTATATGAAGGTGCGGGTCATCCAATTTTCTTTTACGCCAAACCTCTGACAGATGAGTTTTATAAAATCAGAAAAGAATCGGATGCATTTCTTTTAAAATATGGTTATTTCAAAAATGATTAAATTCATGGATAAGAACTCATTGTCAAGAACAAATTACTACTTTTGATACTGATAATGCTGTGACTGTCTTATTTTATACCCATATAATCATGGTAAAAATTATTGGAATCCATCATAAGTATCAAGTTTTAAAGTGATAAAACGAATAAAGCAATTTTCGATAAAAAAATAAACTATAAATCCATACCCCACAATGAATGCAATGCCCTTTGTAATAGGCGCGCTGGCTTTTTTAGCATTAGCATACCGTTTCTACTTTAGCTTTATCTGTGCAAAAGTATTAATGCTGAATGATGAACACGACATGCCATCTAGCAGGTTGTTCGACAAACAAAATTATTACCCAATGCCCAAATGGATCTTGTTTGGACATCATTTTGCAGCCATTGCCGGTGCAGGTCCACTGGTAGGGCCGGTATTAGCAGCCCAGTTTGGTTTTATGCCAGGTTTCATCTGGATGTTGGTTGGGGCTGTACTGGCAGGAGCTGTGCACGATCTTGTTATTTTAACAGCTTCATCACGCCATGATGGGAAGTCGCTTGCAGAGATTGCCAAAACAGAAATCAGTAAATTCAGCGGTGGGGTTGCCTCTGTCGCGGTCTTTATCATCCTGATTGTTGCGCTGGCCGGACTAGGCGTAGTCGTTGTAAATGCACTTGCCGAAAGTTCGTGGGGTACTTTTACAATAGCAGCAACAATACCTATTGCGATTTTAATGGGACTATGGATGTTCGTCTTCAGAAAAGGGAAGACTGTTGAAGCAACTATTATTGGGGTCATTCTTTTATCTGGTGCTGTTATTTTTGGAAAATATATTCCGGGATCGCCTTTTGCTTCATGGTTTACCTTTGACAAAAAGACCTTGACTATTTTGCTGGCTGTTTATGGATTATTTGCATCTGTTTTGCCTGTATGGTTGTTATTATCGCCCCGCGATTACCTCAGCTCCATTATGAAACTTGGTGTTATCGGAATGCTTGCAATCGGTATCATGATTGTATGTCCTTCTATAAAGATGCCTAACTTCACTCCGTTCATTCATGGCGGAGGACCTATCATTCCAGGGACGTTGTTTCCTTATCTCTTCATTACAATTGCTTGTGGCGCCATCTCAGGCTTTCATGCACTAGTGAGCTCGGGGACCACACCAAAAATGTTGATGAAAGAATCACACATCAAGCCTATTGCTGTTGGATCCATGCTTGCAGAAGCAATGGTTAGTATACTGGCATTAATTGCTGCTACGAGCTTGTTCCCTTTAGATTATTTTCAAATCAATGTTAGTCCTGAAAAGTTCACGCAAATATTACCTCAACTACATTCATTAGGATTCACCCAAAGCAATCTTCCACAACTTTCGGCTGAGGTTGGTGAGAAGATAGCCGGTCGCCCCGGTGGTGCCGTATCACTTGCAGTCGGGATGGCACAAATATTTTCAAGCATACCTGGATTAGCCAGTCTAATGTCGTACTGGTATCATTTCGCTATTATGTTTGAAGCGCTATTCATTCTAACTACTGTCGATGCAGGGACACGTATTGCGCGATTCATTTTACAAGAAGTCCTTGGAAAAGTTTACAAACCTTTTGGGCAAACCAATTGGCTTATTGGAAATCTTATCACTAGCTTTGTGGTCGTTTTTGCATGGGGTTATTTTATCTACACGGGTAGCGTAACTACAATCTGGCCTATGTTTGGTGTTGCGAATCAACTACTGGCGACACTAGCATTAGCTATCGGGACCTCATACATTATCAATCGTGGAATGATAAAGTATTGCTGGATTACGATAATCCCTATGACCTTTGTGGGCATTACAACGGTTACAGGGGGAGTTATGAATCTGGTGAATATGTATATTCCACAGATGCTGACACATAAAACGGCAGTACAGGGAACGATCAATACGTTATTAACGATTGTTATTCTTGCCTGCGTGTTGATGATAATCATGGAGGCCATTCCCAAATGGATTAAAATCTATAAGTCAGGAGTTGCACCGCTAAATATGAAAAGCTAACAATCAAGTACATATTCACAATTTATTAAGAAGAAGGATGAAAAAAAAGAGTCTGGTAATTTATTTATTATTGTTTGTGCAATCGTTTGGCTATACTGCTATGTGCAAAGAAAAGCCTGCAAGCCCCATAAAGTTTGACACACGTGAATACTGGGTTTCTGTACTGGTTAAAGTTGCCGATCCGGTACTGACAAATCTTAGTAAAGAACAGTTGCGGGCAAATATGCCAGTAATCAGCAAAGGCGCTAGCCGAAAGGAGGTCTCGCATCTGGAAGCCCTCGGACGTACCTTGGCTGGTATCGCTCCATGGCTTGAACTAGGCGCCGACAATACCCCTGAAGGGAAATTGAGAGCCAAGTACATTGATCTAACTCGTAAAGCCTTAGCCGTTGCCGTGAATCCTTCCTCACCCGACTTTCTGAACTTTACCTCAAAACATGGTGGACAGCCATTGGTAGATGCTGCCTTTTTAGCACAAGGGCTATTGCGCGGATACACTCAACTATGGGAGCCCCTCGACCAACAGACCAAGACGAATATCGTGAACGCATTAAAGAGTTCCCGAAGTATCAAACCGGGAGAAAACAACTGGTTGCTATTTAGTGCTTCGGTCGAGGCATTTCTCCTAAAATCAGGTAATGGTGGAAATCTGGAACCCATTATTTATGCACTAAATAAACACGCCGGCTGGTATAAAGGTGATGGTGTATATGGCGATGGAGCAGATTTCCATTGGGATTATTACAATAGCTTTGTGATCCAGCCTATGATGCTTGATATCACAAAAGTATTAAATGACATACAAAAAGACACTATTATAACGTATGATAAGGCCTTAAGAAGAGCACAACGGTATGCAACAATTCAAGAACGACTGATCTCACCAGAGGGGACCTACCCTCCTATCGGAAGATCATTAGCTTATCGTTTTGGTGCTTTTCAAGTACTCGCACAAATAGCATTACTCAAGAAGCTCCCTGCAGAAATCGCACCAGCTCAGGTCCGGAGTGCTTTGTCACTAGTTATACATCGCTTAATTGAAGCGCCTAATACTTTTGATACAAAAGGGTGGTTGAATGTAGGACTGTATGGGAACCAGCTAAACATCAGCGAGGAGTATATCTCTACCGGCAGCCTATATCTGTGTACAGTAGGATTACTACCATTGGGGTTACCTGCAACTGATCCTTTCTGGACTGCACCGGCACAAGACTGGACGAGTGTAAAAGTATGGAAAGGCATCGACATGCCCAATGATCATGCCTTAAGCGAACATAAATAATTACTTGTGACCAACATAAGGCACTGGATCTTTCAGTCCTAAAAGTACGAAAGCCTCCAGCCTCTCCTGACAGGAGCCGCATTTACCACATGCTGCTCCTGTTTGCGTTGGACTATAACAGGTATTGGTATTTTTCAATATCCCTTCAAACGATAGTTCTAACTTTTTAGCAGCATTTACCAGATCTTTCAAAATTCCAGTCTTATCCGTTTCTATGTAAGGAGTATAATACGAAACTTTCTCAGATCCCCAGTTAGAAATCTTAAATGCATGCTCAAGGGCGTCTCTCGATTCGGCAGTACAATCGGGATAAATGGCATGATCACCTTGATGAATACCCAAACAGATATGCACAGCACCTCCGGTACGACCACTCCAAGCCAAAGCCTTTGAGTATAAAATAGCTGCAAAAACAGCATTTCTATTTTCGACTACCGTACTTTTCATGCTCTCTTCCTGATAATGTCCGTGAGGAATATCGAGCGCTGCATCAACCAAAGAGGATACCGAATCATCAAATACCGCTCGGATATCGATGATCTGATGAGAAACCGGGAGCCCTTCAGACTGCATAAGCGAGATGTTTTTTTTCACCAACTCAAGTTCAATCTTATGTTTCTGTCCATAATCAAATGAAAAGGCTTTTACCTCATATTCGTTAGCTAAAAGATGAACAAGAAGGGCAGTGGAGTCCATGCCGCCCGAGAGGGCTAATACAGCTGATTTTTGCATCGAGAAAGAAAATTGTATACGGTTATTTTTTTGAGTTAAATACTTTTTCCGTTTGCAAAGATACAATCTGAACATCGAGAAAACTATCCTTAAAAGAGATTGGCTGAACTACCATTAGCTTAACGTAATATTAAATATCCAAAATGATTATTTTCTCACACTTAGTGTTAAATATACACCGCAATATATTATCTTTGCTTGATACTCAATAACGAGTTACAACAAAAAAGAACATTATGAAACTAAGACCACACTTTTTATTCATTTTGTTGTTCACCTTTACGTGCAATATCATCAAGGCCCAGGCGCAAGGTGAAAACATAAAACTAAACCAGTTAGGATTCTATCCTTTTGGTCCTAAGGTTGCTGTATTAACGGCATCCACGTCCTCTAGTCAATTCTATATTCTACCTGTTAACGGAACAGACACACTATTCAAAGGCACACTTAGTGTAGAGAGACAATCAGCTTTTTCAAAGACAAAGACACGAATTGCTGATTTTAGCAGCTTTGATAAACCGGGTTCTTATGTACTTTATATTCCAAAAGCCGGAAAATCGTATCCTTTTAAAATAGAGGACAATGCAAACCGCCCAGTAGCGATCGCGTCACTAAAAGGTTTTTATTACCAACGGGTCTCAATGCCATTGGAAACAAAATATGCCGGTAAGTGGGCTCGTCCTGCCGGACATCCTGACACCAAAGTATTGATCCATCCTTCAGCAGCTTCACCAGAACGTCCTGCAGGTACAGAAATATCTACTCCCGGTGGATGGTATGATGCCGGCGATTACAACAAATATGTCGTCAACAGTGGTATTACTATGGGAACACTTTTTTCAGCATATGAAGATTTTCCAGCCTATTTCGAGAATCTGAAAACAAATATTCCTGAAAGTGGAAATGGCTTACCAGACATATTAAATGAAGCATTGATCAACCTCCGCTGGATGCTTTCAATGCAAGATCCCAATGATGGTGGAGTGTATAATAAGTGTACGAATGCTACTTTCGATGGAATGGTGATGCCTGGCGTGACAAAAGAGCCACGTTATGTTGTACAAAAAGGCACTGCTGCCACGTTAGATTTTGCTGCCGTAACAGCACAAGCCAGTCGCATTCTTCGCAAATACAACACACAACTACCCGGACTGGCTGATAGCTGTCTGAAAGCTGCTATCAATGCATGGGGATGGGCTAAAAAGAATCCCTATGTGGAATATAACCAGGATGAAATGAATAAAACCTTTCAACCTGTTGTAACTACAGGAGGATATGGCGACAAGAAATTCCAGGATGAGTGGTTCTGGGCGGCTTCTGAATTGTTTGTTTCGACCCAGGAAGGTGCTTATGGAGAAGAAGCTGCAAGTAATTTTAATGGCGACTTATCGCTTCCTGCATGGGGTGATGTTCAGATGCTAGGGGTCTATTCGATCCTTCGCTTTAGAGACTTTGTTCCCGACTATGCAAAATCGAATATAGATCAACTCAAAGAACTTTTCATTCAGTTTGCCGATGCATTAATTTGGAAAGTACAGAACAATGCATTTCAAACAGTAATGGGTCAATCTGCAAAAGACTTTAATTGGGGAAGCAACTCTAATGCTGCCAACCAGGGCATCGCATTAATAAATGCCTATATGATCACCAAAGACAAGAAGTATCTGGACAATGCGTTGTCTAATCTCGATTATCTACTTGGGCGAAATGCAACAGGTTATTGCTTCGTAACGGGAATCGGAAGCAAATCGACCATGAATCCACACCACCGTCCTTCAGTTGCTGATGGCATTGAAGAACCTGTCCCCGGATTATTAGCCGGAGGTCCTAATTCAGGTATGCAGGATAAATGCAAATACCCTTTTACTGATCCCGAACTGGCCTATATTGATCAGCATGAAAGCTATGCATCTAATGAAATCGCGATCAACTGGAATGCTCCTTTGGTGTATTTAGCTAATGGCATTGAAGCCTTACAGCCCAGCGCCTTCATGAAAAAATAAGCCCCCCATTTATTCGTTCTCTTTCGTGGAAATCCCAACTAAGAAGCACACTGAAACAAATTAAAACATCATAATGAAGACTAAAATTATTACTACATTTTCGTTAGCTATTCTAACAGTATTCTGTTTCACATCAGTTAAAGGAAATGAACCGCTAACAAAAAAGAATCCTTTGTCGAAAGAGACAAAGATGGAGAAGAAAATCGACAGTCTTCTCCATCTAATGACACTTGAAGAAAAAATTGCAATGCTTCATGCAAGTGGAACCTTTACCTCCGCTGGTGTAAAACGACTAGGAATCCCCGATTTCACATCAGCTGACGGGCCATTAGGAGTTCGCGAAGAGATCGTCAGAAATGGATGGGCACCTGCAAACTGGACAACCGATTCAGCAACCTTTTTTCCGAATGGCAGTGCACTAGCCGCTACATGGAATCCCAAGTTAGCATTTCGATATGGAGAGGCCATGGGGGAAGAAGCTCATGCACGTAAAAAAGACATGTTGCTTGCACCAGCCATCAACATCACCAGAACACCATTAGGAGGGAGAACTTTTGAATATATGTCAGAAGATCCTTTTCTGAATGGACGTCTTGCTGTTGAAGCGATCAAAGGGATCCAGACACAACCTGTAGCAGCTTGTGTAAAACATTTTGCGTTAAACAATCAGGAAACAGAACGTGGATTAGTTAATGTTGAAGTAAGCGAACGCGCCCTCCGCGAGATCTACCTCCCAGCTTTTAAGGCTGCTATTCAAGAAGGACATGCCCTTACAGTAATGGCTGCGTATAATAAGTTCAGGGGTGTATATTGCGCCGAAAATGACTATCTTCTGAATAAAATATTAAGAGGAGAATGGGATTTTCAAGGCCTGGTGGTCTCTGACTGGGGTGGTGTTCATAGCACTATCGGCACAGGAAACACCGGATTAGAAATCGAGATGGGCTCAAGCGGCAGCTATGACAAATGGTATATGGCGACACCATTACTCGATGCAGTAAAAGCCGGCAAGGTCTCCATGGCTGCCATCGATGCAAAAGTCGTTCGCATACTGCGTGTTATGCTTCAGACATCTATGAAAGAAAGCGCTACTGCTGGCGAACTCAATACGCCCAAACATTATAAAACTGCATACGATATTGCATCTGAATCTATTGTTTTGTTGAAGAATGATAAACAGTTATTGCCATTGAATAGTGCTAAGATAAAGAGCATCGCGGTAATCGGAGACAATGCTACCAGATTGTTTGCCAGTGGTGGTTTTGGTGCAGGTGTTAAGACGAAATACGAAATAACGGCATTAAAGGGATTAGAAAATAAACTAGGTAAATCAACTTCGATTCAGTTTGCACAAGGCTATTCGGCCAAGATCAACAGAGAGAAAAAAGCAATTGTTTCTGATCCTAAGTTAATCACTGATGCAGTAGAACTAGCAAAGAAAAGCGATGTAGCTATCGTATTTATCGGCTCCAATCGTAATTATGAAGAAGAGAGCATCGATCGGTCAACTCTCGAGTTACCCTTTAATGAGCAGGCACTTGTAAATGCAGTATCGGCAGCTAATCCCAACACGATTGTTGTAGTAGTTGCAGCAGCACCTTATGATCTGAACGAAATTAAAAAGAACAACCACACCATCGTATGGTCGTGGTTCAATGGTTCGGAGGGAGGTAATGCACTAGCCGATGTATTAACTGGAAAGACGAACCCTTCAGGCAAGTTCCCTTTTACCTTTCCGGTAAAGTTAGAAGATTCACCTGCACATGCATTAAAGACGTTCCCCGGTGAAAATCATATAGCCGATTACAAGGAAGGTATCTTAGTGGGATACAGATGGTTCGACACAAAAAAGATAGAACCGCTCTATTGTTTTGGCTATGGACTATCTTATACAACCTATGCTTATTCGGCTCTTACAACAAATAAAGGTGTATACAATAAAGGTGATAAGATTTTCGTTACAGTAAAAGTTAAAAACACCGGTAAGATGACAGGTAAAGAGACTGTTCAACTTTACGTAAGTCATCTGAAATCGGCAGTTCTACAGCCTGAAAAAGAGTTACGAAATTTCCAAAAGATATCTATTGATGCGCAAAAAGAATCATTGATTAAAATGGAACTCAATGTAAACGACCTGGCTTATTTTGATGAAACAAGCAACCAATGGGTAGTAGAACCCGGAACCTATAAAATAATGGTGGGGACCTCTTCAAAAGATATCAGTCAAACAGCAGAGATAACCATAAAGTAATTAAGTGGGGTGTAATTAGAGGAGGATGGCGTCTGCCATCTCCCTATTACACCCATTTTTTTGGATTTACTTTTTCAATAAAAAAAGTCGGTTTACAGTTCAAAATAAAAGATTGTATCTTTGCTTTTACGATTCAATCAAATCAGGTAATAAAAAAACCACTAACTGTAACTTCATATTCATATCTCCACATGAAAAAGATATCACTTTTTGCCTTAAGCATCATATCACTTCTTCTTTTCACTGGTAACCACGCTTTCGCACAACAGCAAAGCATACCTGGTCCGCAATGGAATTTTGTATTGGGCGATTGGCTCGGAGAAGGATCAGGCAAACCGGGAGAGGGAGAAGGATGGTTTACATTTAAAAAAGATTTAGATGGGAATGTATTAATCCGCAAAAGCCAAACAACATTTCCTGCTACCAATGGAAAACCTGAATCATCCCATTCTGATTTAATGATCGTATATCTCGACAATACAGGTGCTTTAACAAAAGCCATCTATTTCGATAACGAAAAGCATGTCATTAACTATGCTGTAACCTTTAATGAAACAGACCATTCGTTAGTCTTTACCAGCGAACCCCAACAAAACAGTCCCCGCTTCAGATTAACCTATAAATCTATTGATGATGCCTCATTGTCTATTGATTTTGAAATAGCTATGCCGAACCAACCCGATGTATTTAAAAAGTACATATCAGGCAAAGCCCATCGAAGAACTGATAAAAAAATGTAACTACGACCTATTGTTATCACAAATTCTGATTTAATCATCAACTTCACCCTGATATGCTATTGTTTGCAACATTAACTGATTTCCTTCATATTCGCTTTCTGGATGTACTCGACATTCTTCTGGTAGCACTATTGATTTATGAGATGTATACCCTTTTAAAGGGAACAGCTGCAATCAATATTCTACTTGGAATTGCATCGATATTCATTCTTTGGCGTGTAGTAAAGGCTTTCGAGATGGAGCTGCTGACAGAGATACTAGGTGCCTTTATCAGTGTGGGGTTCATTGCATTAATCATTGTATTTCAACCGGAGCTCAGGAGGTTTCTTTTATTATTGGGCACACCAACATTTATACACAGAAATGGCCCCCGTTTTCTCTTCTGGAAATTTGCATACAGAGATGCACCTACCGATATCGACCCTATCATTCAGGCTTGCCGAAGAATGGCGTTATCAAAAACAGGAGCGTTGATCGTGATGGCTCGTCATAATCAACTGGATGAGTTTACAGAGACCGGCGAACTAATCGATGCTAAGATATCGGCTCAACTGATTGAGAATATCTTCTTTAAAAATAGTCCTCTTCATGACGGAGCACTCATCATTGTTGACAACAAAATGAAAGCAGCCCGTTCAATCTTACCGGTATCAGCCAACCCCGATCTCCCTTCGCATATGGGATTACGTCATCGGGCAGCAGTCGGATTAACCGAAAGAAGTGATGCTATTGCAATCATTGTGTCCGAACAGACCGGCAAGATTTCGTATAGTATGAAAGGGAAAATATATCCTAATGTAGAGCCCGCTCAACTAAAGCAGGTACTGGAGAGAGAATTTCAGCTTGAAGGATAAATAGGGAAAAGGCATTAGGCATTAGTAGCAGACGTTCATAATTTAATGAGTTGTGGAAAATTGAAGTTATCCCTTTGATCTAACTTTTAAGCTTTCAGAAAGGCCTCTTCCTATTGCCTAATACCTTTTCCCTATTGCCTATTTCACCTATTTCTTCGCAGGAAATATCATCTTATATTTTGTTTTAACCTTTCCTATCGAAAGATCATTGAGCTTGCGTTTCAACATTATCTTACGCAATGGACTCAACCTGTCAACAAACAACATACCATCCGTGTGATCATATTCATGTTGAATCACACGGGCAAAAACGCCCTCGTGCCATTCATCATGCGCTACAAAGTTCTCATCAACATATTGTATTCTGATTCTAGGCTTCCGCATCACATCTTCATGAATATCAGGGATACTCAAACATCCTTCACTAAAAGGCCACAACTCGCCCTCCTCTTCAATGATATGCGCATTGATAAATACATTTTTCAATGGGGCACCTGTTTTTGGCGCTTTCTCTTCTAAATGAGAAGCATCAATCACAAAGATTCGAATAGAGTGGTTAACCTGAGGTGCGGCTAGACCTATACCATCATCAGCATACATGGTTTCCCACATATTATCAATTAATTCCTTTAACCCCGGATAATCAGGGGTGATATCCACGGCCACCTTCTTCAGTATTGGATGACCATATGCAACAATCGGTAAAATCATTCCTTGCGCTGTTTTTTTTTAAATAAAACCACCAGATCTCATCTGGAGATACGATTGTAAAATAATTGTAGCACTAACAGTGTCGACCAGTGCCTTGTTCTGACGATCTTTCTTTTTTAGTCCTGCCTCCAATATAGCCGCTGAAGCCATCTTCGAAGTAAACCGCTCGTCAATACGTGAAACAGGAATCAGCGGGAATTGTTTTTGTAACAGTCTGACAAATGGCTCAATAAACCGGGCTGAATCACTATCGGTATTATTCATCCGCCGTGGTTGTCCTACGACAAAACACTCCACCTCTTCTTTTTGAATATAATCTTTTAACCAGGCAATCACATCTTTCGAATGAACAGTAGTAAGTCCGGTTGCGATAATCTGTAACGTATCGGTCACGGCAATACCCACTCTTTTCTGTCCATAATCAATAGCAAGGATGCGTCCCATTATAAAAAATTAAGTTTGTTTTATGTTACAAAGGTACAAAACCTCTTTTGACTTTTGACGTTAAACTTATTCAACTTAATTTTGCAACATCAAAACTATCGTATGTACAAAAAATTGCAGGAAATTATTGAAAAGGCTTGGGATGATCGCAGCCAATTACAGAACGAGAATGTTCAAGCAGCTATTTTCGAAGTCATCGAACTTCTCGACAAAGGAACTTTACGCACGGCACAACCCATAGAAGGTGGTTGGCAAGTAAACGAATGGGTAAAGAAAGCGGTTATCTTGTATTTCCCGCTACGTAAGATGGAGACTACCGAAGTAGGTCCTTTTGAATATCATGATAAAATGCCACTCAAAAAAGGCTATGCTGAATTAGGCGTTCGGGTAGTACCTCCTGCCGTAGCCCGTCATGGTGCATATATTGCACCGGGCGTAATCATGATGCCATCCTATATCAATATCGGTGCGCACGTGGAGAGTGGCACCATGGTCGACACATGGGCTACTGTTGGTTCATGTGCACAGATCGGAAAGAATGTTCACCTGAGTGGTGGTGTTGGTATTGGTGGCGTACTCGAACCTGTTCAGGCAGCACCGGTCATCATTGAAGACAACTGCTTTATCGGTTCACGTTGTATTGTGGTTGAAGGGATTCATCTGGAAAAAGAAGTGGTATTGGGTGCCGGGGTTGTACTTACCCAAAGCACCAAGATTATCGATGTAACAGGCCCTACTCCTATCGAACACCGTGGAACTATTCCTGCCGGATCGGTCGTTATTCCCGGATCCTATACCCGTAAATACCCTGCCGGTGAGTATCATGTAAATTGTGCACTGATCATTGGTAAACGCAAACCATCAACTGATCTGAAAACCTCACTCAACGATGCGTTGAGAGAATATGGTGTTTCTGTATAATTAACGAATAGCCCCTAATTCTTGTTCTTCTTGAATCCGAAGGGTGATGATTGTAGGTGAAATTATTTTTTAATCCAATACCCCGAAATTGAAAAAGATTCTGATTATTCAAACAGCCTCAATAGGCGATGTGATTCTTTCCAGCGGACTGGCAGAAAAACTACATCAATATTATTCTGAGGCCACAATCCACATTCTCGTAAAAAAAGGGATGGAATCACTCTTTAGTGGTCACCCCTTTATCAAAGAGGTGTTGGTTTGGGATAAAAAGAGTCATAAATACCGCAATCTATTTCATTTACTGCAACAAATCAGGCATTCTAAATACGATGCAGTCATTAATGTACAACGCTTTCTAGCAACCGGGCTCCTTACCGGACTCTCTGGAGCCCGCTTCAGAAGCGGATTTGATAAAAACCCATTATCCTTTTTATTTAATCCCCGCATTAAACACCTGATTGGAGAAGCGGCGTTCGGGCTTCATGAAACCGAACGCAACCAACGCTTGATTGCCACCATCACCGACAATCAGGCCCTCCCCCCACGGCTTTATCCTGAAACTACAGACTTCGAAGCCGTTAAAGCATATAAAGCAACCCGATATGTTTGTATTGCACCCGCCTCATTGTGGAATACCAAACAATTCCCTGCAGAGAAATGGACAGAACTGATTAGAAAGATTCCTGAAGATATTTCAATATATCTTTTAGGGGCACCTTCCGATAAAGATCTTTGCACCAGAATCATCAATGAAGCAAATCGTAGTTGTGTAATCGACCTTTCAGGTAAATTAACCTTATTACAGAGTGCTGCATTGATAAAAGACGCACAGATGAATTATGTAAACGATTCAGCACCTTTACATTTAGCATCCGCAACGAATGCATCGGTAACAGCTATATTCTGTTCAACAATTCCTGAGTTTGGGTTTGGTCCATTATCAAATAATGCCACTATTATCCAAACCGAACTAAAATTAGCCTGTCGTCCCTGTGGTATTCACGGACATAGTGAATGTCCGGAAAAACATTTTAAATGTGCACAAACAATTTCTACTGATAGCTTGTTGAAAACTTTATATGAAAGATAACACACATTACGAACAAGAACTAGCGAAAGCCCTTGAAGTACTAAAATCAGGCGGCACGCTACTCTACCCTACCGATACGATATGGGGACTGGGATGTGATGCCACGAACCCACGAGCCGTTGAGAAAATTTTCAAATTAAAGAACAGAGAAGAGAGTAAAAGCCTGATTGTATTATTAGATGATGTGGCTAATCTTCATCATTACGTCGACAACTTGCCTGAGATTACATTTGATCTGCTAGAAAGTCTGGATAAGCCAACCACTATTATCTATTCAAATGCTAAGAATCTGGCATGGAATGTAGTGGCAAATGACGGCACTGTTGGTATCAGAGTTACCCGCGATCCCTTTTGCAGAGATCTTGTAAAACGTTTTGGGAAACCAATTGTTTCAACCTCTGCCAATATCTCAGGAGATCCAAGTCCCATTGTATTTCGCGAAATATCTACACAGTTGATCACACACGTAGATCATACAGTTGATCTATATCACGACCAGATCAATAGCTCTAAGCCCTCAACCATTATTCGCCTTTTCGAAAATGGTGAGTTCATCATTATCAGAAATTAACATTCTCCCACTCATCTTCTCGCCCCTCTCCTCGTCTTTTCGAACGAAGTGAGAAATCTCCTGATAAACCCCGAAGGGGTGAAATGATTATAGAAGGAATAATTATAACCCACATCATAATCCCATCTCTTTTCTGAACAAACCCTTTTGTTAACTGTTAGAAGTTTAAAATATTAAATACCCAGTTAACGTTACTACGAATGGAAAGAAAAGAATATAGTATACAAACGACAGACAAAGAAACACTGCGTAAGTGGTATTACCTAATGACCCTTGGCCGTAAGCTGGACGACAGGGCTCCAAACTATCTAAAACAAGCCTTAGGCTGGTCATATCATGCACCTTATGCTGGGCATGATGGCATACAACTTGCTATTGGGCAGGTTTTTGAGAAGAATGTAGATCACCTATTTCCCTATTACCGTGATATGCTCACGGTAATCTCTGCCGGACTCACAGCAGAAGAAATCATCTTAAATGGAATATCGAAAGCAGGCGATCCGGCAAGTGGTGGTCGACATATGTCAAACCACTTTGCCAAGCCCGAATGGAACATCCACAATGTATCCTCCGCTACGGGCAACCACACACTACATGCAGTGGGTGTTGCACGAGGCATAAAGAAATACAATGCACCCGGTGTGGCTATTAGCTCACAGGGCGAGTCATCAACCTCAGAAGGTTATGTCTTTGAAGCCATCAATGGAGCTTCCAATGAAAAGCTCCCGGTTATTTTTGTAATTCAGGATAACCATTACGGCATCTCTGTCCCAAAGCGCGACCAGACAGCCAATTATTTTGCAGCCGAGAACTACAAGGGAATAAAAAACCTTAGAATCATCTATTGCGATGGTAAAAATGTATTCGACTCAATGAATGCCATGACCGAAGCAAAACGGCATGCCCTCGAAAAACAAGAACCGGTCATCGTTCATGCCAGTACCATCCGTATGCATTCGCATTCCAACTCCGACCGTCACGATCTTTATCGTGATGATAACGAACGGTTCTGTGCCTTAGCATCCGATCCCTTAAACCGCTTCAGAATTACATTGATTAAGTCAAATACCTTTACAGAAGAAGAGCTAAACGAAATCGATAAAACAGCACAGGCAGAAGTTTCAAGCGCACACAAGAAAGTAATTGTAGCAGCTGATCCTGATCCTGCATCTATATTCAACTTTGTAGTTCCCGAGCCTTTTGTATCAACCAAATATCCTGAAGGATTGCACACATTGGCCTCCGGAGAAAAATGGAAGTTAATAAAGGCGCTAAACGAAACATTGAAAGCCGAGTTCCGACACAATCCCAACACCTTTATATGGGGACAAGATGTAGCCAATAAAGACAAGGGAGGCATTTTCAATGTCACTAAAGGTTTACAGCAAGAATTTGGCAAGGAGAGAGTCTTTAACGCCCCTATTGCCGAAGATTATATTGTTGGAACGGCTAATGGAATGAGTCGTTTTAGAGACGATATCAGAATTATCGTAGAAGGTGCCGAATTTGCCGACTATTTCTGGCCAGCCATGGAGCAATTGGTCGAATTGTCACATGATTATTGGCGTTCAAACGGAAAGTTTTCACCCAATGTAGTGATCCGTTTAGCCTCAGGAGGATATATCGGTGGAGGATTATAT
>JAHEYR010000016.1 GCA_023251485.1 Bacteroidales bacterium | reverse complement strand
CCTCGCCACGGTGGTTCGTCTAATGGACCTACTTCAGGTGAAAAAGCTGCAAATAGCTCATACTATGGTGTGGCTGCCGGCGGTAATGGCGGAGGCGGTTCAATACCAACCAGTGTAACAGCTCCAAGAAATGGTCGCGAAACCAGTGCTGTAAATAGTGGCGTTCCTATCGGGGGGCAAAAAGCAGCTTTTGATGCAGCTACTATGCCTGCCGGACAAAATGGACGTGAAAGAGGCGGAAGCAGTAATCTGTTTAGCCCTTCGGGTGTAAACAATACAAATGCAAGAACTGCTGTTCAATCTGTAAATGCTCCTCGAAATGCGAATGGAAGAGATTATAACAACAGTAATCAAACCCCCAATGGCTATTCTCGTCCTGTAAATGCACCCCAACAGGGTCCTGCTAATCCACGCACATACGTACAACAACAAGAAAGGTATTCCAGATCGACAGCATATCCCGGAAGTACTGTAAACGGCCCATCAAGATATTACAAACCGACAGAGACAAGCCGTACACAGACTTACAACAGCCCGGCATATTCGCGTCCACGTTCAGGAAATGAATATACTAGCCCTGGATACAGAAGTCCTTATGAATATAATAATTCGAGAGCAGCTCAACCAAGATCAGTTTCTGATCCACAACGATATGCTCCGCCCAGACCACAGAGTGTAGCTCCTGCTTCCTCAGGAAACAGACGTGAGGTATCGGGGTATAGCACTCCATCACAGAATTATAGTAGCCCTGAAGTTCGTTCTTACAGTGCTCCATCTCAACAAAGTTATTCTGCACCTTCTCAAAGTTATTCTGCTCCATCTCAAAGCTACTCTGCTCCGGCAAGTTCATCACGCGAATCGAATTCAGGTTCTGGCTCGGGCGGTTCATATAATGGCCCACGGAGGTAATTAATAATACATTTAAAAATATACAACTATGAAAAAACTTGTAATTTCTCTAATAGCTTTGCTCGCTGTGTCGACAACAGTAATGGCCCAAAACGAAGTTGATGCACTTAGATTTAGCAGGCTAATGTATGGAGGTTCGGCTCGCTATATGAGTTTGGGTGGTGCTTACGGTGCCGTAGGTGCTGATTTCTCTGCCACCAGTACGAATCCAGCAGGAATGGGATTATACAAACGCTCGGAAGTCTCCTTTACTCCATCTATCACTACAAACAAATCATCGTCTACCTTTGGTGGCTTCCTTAATGAAGATACAAAATACGGTTTCAATGTTGGAAGTGCTGGTGTTGTAATGGTGTTTGATAACCCTGACCGTAGAACCAATAGTGAATGGAAAAGCTTTCAGTTTGGATTCGGATATAATCGGTTGGCTAACTTTAATAATAGCTATCTGATTATGGGGAAGAATACAACATCTTCAATATTAACAGACTATGTAAATAAAGCAAATGGTACGGCTCCTGCTGATTTAAGTCCTTTTGACACGCAACTGGCTTATGATGCTAACCTGATCTACAGACCTAATACTAATCAAAATGTTTATACAGCTGATGTTTTAGGTGTAAGCACTTTTCCTGGGGTCAACCAGACTAAATCAATCCAAACTAAAGGGGGTATTGGCGAGACTGTTTTTGCAGGTTCTGCTAACTACATGGATCGTCTGTATTTTGGATTGTCATTGGGTGTTCTTTCTTTACGTTACGAAGAAGAATCTACTTTTACAGAAACTCCAAGTGCAAGTAATACAATTCCTGAATTTACTTCTTTGACCAAATATGATTATCAGTTAATAAAAGGAAATGGCTACGACTTGAAAATGGGTGTAATCTTCCGTGCCACCGACTGGTTGCGTTTGGGTGCTGCTGTTCACACTCCTGCACTGTTTAGTAAAATCAATATTGACTATAATTCAAGTATGTCGTCAACTTTTCAGACTTCCTCTTTGAATGCTACAAAGAATTCGCCTGACGGAACTTATAGTTTCGATATGACGACTCCGATGAAGTTGATCGGTAGTGCTGCATTTGTTATTGGCAAGTCGGGTTTGATTTCTGCAGATTACGAATTGGTAGATTATTCGGCAGCACGTTTGCGTCCATCAACTGATTTCACTGTAGAAAATCAACGTATTCAAGATAAGTATACCAGTACCAGCAACTTTAGATTGGGTGGTGAGTATCGTCTTGGAATGCTTAGTTTCCGCGGAGGTTATGGATTCTTCGGGAGTCCATATAAATCTAATATCAACAATGGAGAAGGCACATTGTATTCTTTAGGCGTGGGATTTCGTACATCTGATTACTTTGTAGATCTTGGTTATTCAAGCTATCAGATGACGGAAGATTATTATCTATACGGTGTTTCTAAGCTGAATGCAGCTTCTGTGAAGACAACGAATAATACTTTCATGTTAACCTTTGGGGTGAAGTTTTAACTTTTACAAGATAATTTCTGACCTGTTTTTTGTTGGTTCTTAGCTGTCGGTGTATTCCGACAGCTTTTTTTATTGTCTGTTTAATCTACTTAATCCTGCTTGTGCTTTTTGTGCGATACTGTTTTTGTATTCTACCGGGTTCATCGAAAGGCTTTTGTGATAATAAAAGCTGGCTATGTCTTTGTTCTTAAGGGTTTCGTAAATGAGTCCGAGCTGTAGTGCAGCATTTGCTGCAAAATACCATGGCTTGTCTTCTCCCTTATCGATGGTGAGTTTATAATAACGGATTGCTTCTGATATTTTACCCGACTCGTGATAGACCCGACCCGTCCTGTATAGATATTCCAACTGAAAGTGTTCAGACTTGGATTGGCTTTTATTGTAATCGGCTAATTCGGCAAGGGCTCTGTCGTAATACCCGCCATCAAAAAGAAGTTGTGCTTTTAATAATAGTATGTTTGGCAGCTCTTTTGAATCAGCATCACGAAGTGCCTTTTTATCTGAATCTGTAGTGTTGTCACCGGTAAGATGAATCCGGTTCATGAACTCTTTGCATTTTCTTTCATCGCCATTCAATAAATAATACCAGGCCAGATGTTGATAAGCGGATCTGATAAAGTTCTTTCCGTTGAAATTAGCTGTGAAATTGATCAGGTATACCCAGGCGTCATTGTCTAAACGATTTAGTTTGGCTACACCCAGTAAGTAATCAAGATAATGGAAATGGAAGAACCTGGGTCCTTTAGGACGTGATAGTAGCACCTGTATTCCTTGATCATTAAGTCCCCGTTTAAAGCAGATGATGGATTTGCAATACGACATAAGCGGATTAGCCTTTACTAAATCTGAGCCTTCATCCGTATCATAAAAACGTAAAAGCTTCTCGGAGAAATTTTTATCTGCTGAAAGATTTACGGAGGCTAAGCTAAGTAGGAAAAGGGTTTCGCTTTGAAGAAACTTCCAACGGGGCGAATTATTAGTGATCGTTAAAACTTCCTGCATTTCATTGATTCCACCGCTGACAGAGCCTCTCAAGCCCACTGTTTTCTTGATCCATGTATACTTGTCAGGAATGCTTCCGATGAGCGTGTGTAGCATGCCCAGCTCTATTTGTTGGGGGATGAACTCCGGATATTGACGTTTGTTTTTTTCCAACAGCCGATAGGCTCTGTTTATTTCTGTTGCGGATTTCACATACTGTCCGAATTTCATCCTGGTAAAGGCCACTTGCATATCCATAGTGGCCAGACAATATCGATAATATGGTGAGTTTGCGTTTTCTTTTTCGATTCTTTCCTTGCGGTCAGATAAGGATGAGGTTAGTTTATCAAATTGTCCTTCTTCTTCACTAATAAAGGCACTTAGGAAATCAATATAATTATCGAGAAAGGTTGGGATAGCATTTTCGGGGTTGACGCGTTTCTCTGTGAGAATGATTCTCTGCGCTTCGTTAAAACGAAGGCTTAATATCAAATCATATGCTTCGATGCAGTTTTTGTTAAATTCAAAAGATGCTTTTAACAAAGTAGGGGATAGCAGAAAGAGTAGAATAACCAGAAATTTCTTCATCGTGTATAATGTTTTCTAGTTGTTAAAGATAAAAAAAAACGGAAGTGTTCACCACACTTCCGTTTAAAATAGAAATTATTTTTAGTTAGTTTCCGTTTACAGCATCTACAATTTGCTGATCAACAAGGATACGACCACAATATTCGCATACGATTATCTTGCGGTGCATACGAATATCAAGCTGACGCTGAGGAGGTATTTTGCTAAAACATCCACCACAGGCATCGCGTTCGATAGGCACAACAGCCAATCCATTTCGTGCATTCTTGCGGATTCGTTTATATGCTAATAGTAGACGAGCCTCGATAAACTTCTGGTTGTGTTCGCTTTTATTTAAAAGAGAACTCTCTTCTTTTTCTGTCTCAGCTACGATGTCTTTTAGCTCAGATTTCTTCATCTCGAGATCGTTTTTTCTCTCTTCAAGAATCTTCTGCGCTTTGGTGATCTCATCATTCTTTGTCGTTAAGATTGTTGAGAATTCACGTATTCTTTTTTCAGCGAGCTGGATTTCCAGATTCTGATACTCGATTTCTTTTGTTAAAGAATCGTACTCACGATTGTTGCGAACATTGTTTTGCTGCTCTTCGTAGCGTTTGATCAGACCCAGACTCTCTTTTATTGCAAACTCTTTCTCTTTAACCTGTTGCTCCGAGTTTTCAATGTCGGCAATATAATTATCAATACGGGTTTGTAGACCGATAATTTCATCTTCAAGATCTTCCACCTCAAGAGGTAGCTCCCCACGGATGATGCGGATCTTGTCGATCTGTGAATCGATCTGTTGTAGAGTATACAGGGCGTGTAACTTACGCTCAATCGACACTTCAATATTCTCTTCCGATTCTGCTTCGCCTGGCGTTATACCGGTAATGTTGTTGACTTCCTCGGGCTGAATTTCATTTGAAAGATTATCCTTGATTTCCTTTGACATAGATCCAAAAAATTTGATTTTAGAAGTAATGAATCGAATTCGTATTATTCTCCGAAATTAGAACTGCAAAAGTAGGAAATATTTTCGTAATATGGTTTAATAATAACTCTTTTGTGTACTGTTCACTCTCATAATGACCAATATCTGCTAGAAGAATGCGGCCTTCAGGCATAAAAAAATCGTGATATTTAATATCTCCGGTCACAAAAACGTCAGCTCCTGCGTGTAACGCTTTCGTAGACAGGAAGCTGCCCGACCCTCCACAAACTGCTACTTTCTCAATCTTTTTTCCTGTCAAAAGGGAATGTCTTATGCATCCTGTGAAGAAAGTTTCTTTTAATTGTCTTAAAAATTCTGTTTCTGTGACCGGATGGGGTAATTTCCCTATCATACCAGCTCCAGTATCGGGGTTATTATTCTCCAGCAGATAGATGTCATAGGCTACTTCTTCATAAGGATGGGTAGCAAATAATGCTTTTAGAACCGGTTTCTCTCTATAAAACGGAAAGATCGTTTCAATTCGTATTTCTGCTTCTTTGTGTAACTGGTCGATGTCGCCTACGAAAGGATTGGCTCCGTTTAGGGCTTTAAAGGTTCCGATGCCTTCGGCATTAAAGCTGCACGAATCATAATTCCCAATATGTCCGGCTCCGGCAAGGAATAGTGCTTCTCTTACTTTTTCTGCGTATGCAGTCGGACAAAATGTTACCAGTTTCCTTAATTGTTTTTTGCCTGAATCGAGAATCTTGCAGTCTACCAGATTGAGTTTTGAGCAAATCATCGCATTTACTCCTTCAATACTGTTATCGAGATTTGTGTGAATGGCATAAATGACAATGTCGTTCTTGATAGCTTTCATTACAATACGCTCGGTTGCAGTATCTAACGTGATCTTTTTTAAGCCTCCAAAGATGAGAGGATGGTGGGAAATTATTAAATTTGTATTTTTTGCAATGGCTTCGTCAAGAATAGTCTCAGTAATATCCAGCGTTATCAATGCACCACTACAAATTTGATTTTTATCTCCAACAAGTAGTCCTGCATTGTCATATGATTCTTGCAGAGAGAGAGGCGCTAATAATTCTAAAGCATTGACGATGTCATGAATTTTTATCTTCATATCGGTTATTAATACGTTGTTTTACAAACCAATTCGATTTGTTTTTGTTATTTTAAGTTTGAGAAACGATAAAATGATGAGATAAAGATACAATTTTCTAAATGATTTTTGAGCGGTTCTTCGTTTATACTATGACCTTTGCTTTATAAATGGATTAATGAATATGCATATTGCGACTGAAAATTTAGTTTAAAATTAATTTACATGTTAATATTCTTTACTAACTTGCACCCATGTTTTTGCTAAGATTACTCTTATTGCCATTTTCTGTGATTTACGGTCTTGTTATCAGGATGCGTAACTTCTTTTTTGACAGTGGAATTTTCAAATCCAAACAATTTGATTTTCCGGTTATTGTCGTGGGAAATCTTTCTGCAGGGGGAACAGGAAAAACACCTCATGTAGAATACCTGATAAGATTGTTGAGAAGAAAGATTGAAATTGGCGTTATCAGCAGAGGATATCGAAGAGAAACAAAGGGTTTTATAGAAGCAACGAATAGTTCATCCGCTGTTGAGATAGGGGATGAGCCTAAACAGTATATTAATAAATTTAGTGATATCCATGTAGCTGTTGATGAAAACAGATGTCACGGTATTCAACAGTTGAAAAGTTTATACCCGACAGTGAAAGCCGTTTTATTGGATGATGCTTATCAACATCGATATGTTAAACCAGGTCTCTCTATTTTATTAACAGATTATCATAGTTTATATCCAAAGGATTATCTATTACCTGCCGGACGGCTGCGTGAACCGGTTTCGGGGGCCGACAGAGCTGATGTTGTCATTGTTACGAAGACAGACCCCGTCTTTTCTCCTTTAGAAAAACGTGCTGTACTAGAGCAAATAAAGCTTAAGCCTAATCAACAGATTTTTTTTAGTTTTATAACGTATGGATTGCCTGTTCCATTATTTAAAGGTCTTCCGGTATTGCGCTTTAGTCAAATTAATACAGTTGTGCTCTTCTCCGGAATAGCTAATCCTTATCCGTTGGAACAATATTTAAAGAAGTTGTGTAGTGAATTGATCCCTATTCATTTTGCGGATCATCATCAGTTTACCGAAAAGGATGTTTTATCCATAAAAACAAAGTATGAGGAGCAATTTACGCGCAAGAAAGTGTTGCTAACGACTGAGAAAGACGCAATGCGTTTGATCGATCCCTCTTTATCATCTGTTTTAAAAGGAATGCCTGTTTATTACATCCCTATAGAAGTCGCATTCCATTTTGGTGAACGTGAGAAATTTGATAGGATTGTGTTGGATTATGTTACCAAATCATAATAATGGGCAATTCTCTGTCAGATTGATTATTTTTGTCAATTGTTTTAAACCATCATGAGAGAATTGAAAAATAAGGTTGCCTTACTTGGTATTTTAACTGTTTCATTATTCGTTTTTTCATGTTCAAGAGTGCCAAAGGCCTCATCTGATGAATTTGTAGTCTATGGGGAGTTAATGCATGGAGATGGAAAGCAGGTGTTTCTGCGCGTGATGGATGAAACGGGAGTACATATTCTGGACTCTACCCGCGTTGGGGAGAATGGGTTTTATAGTTTCAGACTGAAGGTTAAGAATATATCATTTTATCTGTTAGGGCTTCGAAGTACGGATTGTGCTATATTCATTGCAAATAAAGGAGAAACAATCGATGTTTCGGGAGATGCATTAAAGTTGTCGAATACTTTTATCGTTAAAGGGTCAAAAGAATCGAAGCTTTATTTGGATTATTGGATCGGTTCGCGGAAACAAAAAGATCGTCTTGATTCGTTGACACTGATCTTTAGAAATAGTCATGAAACTCCTGATTATATGGCAAATAGAATTCGATTGGATTCTGTCTTTAACTCGGTGATGGAGGAACGAAGAGATGCTGCCACCAAGTTCCTTCACAAAAATCCAGGGTCTTTAGCCGCATTGCTTGTCATCAATTCGCAGTTTTCAAATATCCCTCTGTTTAGTGAGGAGCATGATATCGTCTTTTATAAACTGTTGGATAGCTGTCTGGCAAAGTCATATCCTCAGAATAAATTGGTACTGGGGTATCACCTGAGGGTTAAAGAGATTGAGAATAAGATTAAAAAGCGGATCGAGACAGAAAAGATGCTCTTGCCCGGTGCCCGAATGCCGGCCATAGAAACGATAAGTATAGATGGTCAGCCAATTAGTCTATCATCTCTTAAAGGGAAAGTGGTGTTGGTTAACTTTTGGGAAGCAGGTAATCCGGTTTGTCGGAAAAAGAATCAGACATTATATGGTGTCTACAAAAAGATTCATAATAAAGGATTTGATGTGATAGAAATTTCGCTTGATGAGAATCGGGATCTCTTGAGAGATGTCATAAGGCAAGATCGGATTCCATGGCGTCAAATCAACGATTTTGATAAAGGGTATTCTGAAATTGGTCATCGCTTTAATATCATCAGTGTTCCTTATTCCTTTTTGATAGATCGACGTGGAAAGATTGCCTTCGTGAATCCTTCTTTTGATGGGGTGGATAAGAAAATAAAATCATTACTGAAAAAGAGATAAACATTGAAAACAGAACAAATTGAACTGAAATCCGGTGAGAAAATTTATTTCGCTTCTGATTTCCATCTGGGAATACCAGAACACGCTTCTAGTTTAAAACGCGAAAGATTACTCGTGGCTTGGTTGGATGAAGTTCGAAAAGATGCCAAAGAGATATATCTGATGGGCGATCTCTTTGATTTCTGGTTTGAATATAAAACAGTCGTCCCAAAAGGTTTTGTAAGGTTGTTTGGTAAACTTGCAGAGATAACCGATTCAGGTATTGATATTCATTTATTTAGAGGTAATCATGATATTTGGGCCTTTGATTATTTCGCTCAGGAGATGAATATTAAGCTGCATCGCGAAGCTCAGATAAAGTTGATAAATGGATTTGCTTTTTTCTTGTCGCATGGAGATGGATTAGGTCCGGGTGATCATGGATATAAGTTTTTGAAAAGGGTTTTTGAATTTAAGCCAAACCAATGGCTCTTTAAGTGGATCCATCCTGATATCGGAACCCGATTGGCGCTCTACTTTTCGAGAAAAAGTCGCACTGCTAATATTATTAAAGAAGCTAATTGGGAAAGTAATGGAGGCATTCCACTTTCTGAAGAGCGACTTTATCAGTATAGTGTCGACATGCTGGTTAAGAATCCAACGATCAATTTCTTTGTCTTTGGCCATCGACATAAACCAACCGATGAGTTGGTCGCTCCGGGATGTAGGATGATCAATTTAGGAGATTGGATTCACAACTTTACTTATGCAGTCTTTGACGGTCATGAGATGGCTGTACATCAATATAAAAATGATTAAAAAAATAGCAATTTGCTGGTTTTCTCTCTTTAATTGTTTCGTCTGGTCTATAATGTGTTAAAGTTTATCCTCATAAAACAAAACGAGAGAGGCTGATCTTTAATGCCTCTCTCGTTTCTTAGATTTTTTAAATGATGTATTATTTCACATCGGCTTTCTTTTCTACTTTCTTTACTTCTTTTTTAACAGCTTTCTTATCGGCCTTTACGTCTTTTTTAACGGCTTTAGTTTCTTTCTTTACCTCTTTTTTTGTAGCCGTAGCTTCTTTCTTTACTTCTTTTTTGACAACTTTTTTGTCAGTTTTAATGTCGCTCTTTGCATCTTTTTTTACAGCTTTAACTTCAGTTTTCACTGCTTTTACATCTTTTTTTGGCTTTGGTTGAGTCTGAGCCATTGTTGTAGCAGCAAGAAAAATTACTGCTAATAGCATTGCCATAATTTTTTTCATCGTTTTAAAAAATTAAAAAGTTTATTTTAAAAAATTGTGAATGATATACCCAAAGTTACAATATGTTGGTGGTGTAAGTCAAGGGAAATGAATAAAATATATAAAAATATTATGCATGTGTTTTTTCTTCTCAAAACAGTAATTCTGTGAAAAGAAATATTCTTTTAGAAAGGAGGAGAATGCGATAATCGAGGAGACATAAATATTTATTTTGTTCCATTTAGCAAATAAACTTACTTTGCATTGGATATTATTACTGTTCTTAAAATAGAATAGTGATCAATTTACATCATATGATTAAGCTGACAAATTTGAATAAAATTGCAATAAGTCGTACGGATAATATCGGCGATGTCGTACTTGCTCTTCCTGTTGCAGGATTGATCAAAAAGTATTATCCTGATACGGAAGTCGTTTTTATTGGCCGGAGTTATACTCGTTCGATCATAGAGTCCTCTGTTTTCGTGGATCGCTTTGTTGATAGAATGGATGTGATAGAAGGTACGCTTGATCTGAAATCGCTAAATATAGACGCAATTGTTTTTGTATTTCCGGATAAGGAATTAGGGTTTCTTGCAAAGAAGGCAGACATTCCTTTGCGGATTGGCTCTTTCAGAAAGCTTCATCATCTTTTGAGTTGTACTAACTGGGTTAACTTTACACGACGAAATTCATTATTGCACGAGAGTCAATTAAATTTTAAGCTTTTAAAGCCATTGGGCATTCCTACTGAAGTATCTAAGACTGAGATTCCATCCTTATATGGGATGAAAAAAATAGCTCCACTTCCTGATAGATTAGCTTCGTTACTAGACAAAAAGAAATTTAACCTGATCATCCATCCTAAATCACATGGGCATGGAAAGGAGTGGCCTGCTTATAAATATCATGAGTTATGTCAGAAATTGTCTTCGGATAGATTTAATATCATATTTACGGGGACTGATAAGGAAAAGCCTTTTATCGAAGAACATTTTAGTGATTTGATTCAATCAACTTCTAATATAAAAAACGGAGCAGGATTGATGAATTTAAATGAGTTCATTAGTTTTATCTCCGCAGCCGATGGGTTGTTGGCAAGTGGTACAGGTCCATTACATGTTGCAGCTGCCCTCGGAAAGCTTTCTGTTGGTTTCTTTCCTCCTATGCCCCCTGTCTACTCGCAACGATGGGAGAATCTTGGAGAACATGCTTTTCATTTTGAAAAGGAATCTTGTCCTCAAAACTATTCATGTCGCAAAGTAAAAGGCTGTGAGTGTGTTGAAAGTATTGATGTTGACCGTGTTGCTGAATTGCTGATGCGTGAGGCACATCTGGGGTGATATTTTTTTGTGGAATATTATTTCTTTGTAGAATAAGTAGTATTTTAGAAAGGCTATTTTTAATGTTGCCATTTCCCGTTTTTTTTATGGAGATGCGATAAATATATGGTAGAAACTTAAAAGGGTTATTAAATATTTATAAGTTTGTAAAATATTTAATTATCCAGACTAAGCAATTTGATTTGGACAAGATTATTTAATTATTCTAAAAACCAGGTATATATGATGCTTTACACCAGAAAATTATTCTCTCTTCTTGCAATCATTCTTATTTCGAGTGCAAGTTTAAGTAGTTATGCAAAATCAGATCCGGTTAAGATTATTCCTGCACCGTTATCTGTAAAAGTTCAAAAAGGCGAATTTATTATAACTGCTAAGACGAAAGTATTAGTGATTCCATCAAATCCGGAAGCTTTAAAAATAGCTACATTCTTTACGGACCGGCTAGATTCGGTCTCGGGTTATATGACTAAGCCACATACTGGTGATGTGTTAAAGAAATCACTTACAAATGTTATTTTATTTAGTATTGTTAAAGATGTCGCATTGGGCGAAGAGGGTTATCGTTTAACTGTTGATAAAGAGATTGTTTCGGTTTCTGCAAATACCGCTAAGGGATTATTTTATGGCGTTCAGTCACTGTTTCAATTACTCCCTCCACAAATAATGAGTCCTTCAAAAGTTGAAGGTGTCAGCTGGAAAATGGAAGGGGTGAAAATCATGGATAAGCCTCGTTTTGGATATAGGGGAATGCATTTGGATGTAGGTCGTCATTTCATGCCTGCTGAGTTTGTAAAGAAGTATATCGATATCCTTGCGATGTTCAAAATGAATACATTTCATTGGCACTTGACAGAAGATCAGGGATGGCGTATTGAGATCAAGCAGTATCCGAAGTTAACTTCAATGGGTTCTATGCGGGCTGAGACTGTTGTAGGACATGCCGGTAATTCTAATAAGTATGATGGAATACCTCATGGAGGTTTTTATACACAAGAACAGATTAAGGATATCGTTGCTTATGCTTCACAACGGTTTATCACAATTATTCCGGAAATAGAGATGCCGGGACATTCCGTTGCTGCCCTTACCGGGTATCCTCAACTGAGTTGTACGGGTGGCCCTTTTAAAGTGGTTACTACTTTTGGCGTTTTTGATGATATCTTTTGTGCTGGTAATGATTCTACTTTTGTCTTCTTGCAAAATGTTTTGGATGAGGTGATGGAACTGTTTCCTTCAAAATATATTCATATCGGTGGCGATGAAGCACCTAAAGCACGTTGGCATAATTGTCCCAAGTGTCAGGCTCGTATGAAAGCCGAAGGATTAAAAGATGAGCATGAACTTCAGAGTTATTTTATCAAACGTATTGAAAAGTATGTTGTTTCTAAAGGACGACGAATTATTGGATGGGATGAGATATTGGAAGGCGGATTAGCTCCTGAGGCAACTGTGATGTCGTGGCGAGGAATGGAGGGTGGTATCGCTGCAGCTCGTGATAATCATGATGTAATTATGTCAGCAAACAGCCACCTTTATTTCGATCATTATCAGGCTGATCCTAGTACGGAGCCGCTTGCCATTGGTGGATATTTGCCACTGAAGAGAGTATATAGTTTTGAACCGATCCCCGAACAGTTGAAACCTGAAGAGGCTAAACATATTCTTGGCGCACAAGGTCAAATCTGGACAGAATATATGAAGACCCCCGATTATGTTGAATATATGCTGTTGCCCCGAATGCTGGCATTGTCGGAAGTCTTATGGACTCCACGGGACCAGCGCGATTATGAGTTGTTTACCTCTCGACTGGATAATAGTTTGAAACGACTTGGTATAATGGGTGTAAACTATTCTCAGGGATCGTTTAGAATAGAAATCGATGCAAAGGCTAACAAGGATGGTGAAAAGATTCTTATTAACCTGGCGGCAGAACGCCAAAATATGTTGGTAAGATATACGCTGGATGGTAATTTAGCAACGGCTGGTTCTCCTGTAGTTGATGGTCCGATTACGATCCATAAGAAAACACATCTCATCGCAGGCGTATTTACAGAAGGCCAGCCTAAAGATATTATGATAAACAGAATAGTAGAACCTCATAAGGCTGCTTATACCGACCTTTCTGTTCTGCGCAAAGACAGAGCTGATGCCAAACCATTTTCGCTTCCTGGTTTAGTCGATGGTTTCTCAGGGACTGCTGATTCTGATCCTTTGGTATGGAATTCGTTGCAAGGGAGAGAAAATGAGATCACGATAGACCTGAAGAAGCCTCAACAATTAAAGGATATAGAGTTTAACTTTCTGACAGATAAGGCAAAAGATTTGGTGAATCCTTCAGTGGTTGAAGTACGAGTTTCGGAAGATAATAAAACCTTTATCCCTCTTTCTGAAGTAAAGAATAACCTGCCTTCAGATTACATGGGCTACGGACTTATTAAGTACACTGCAACCTTTAATAGTTCTAAGGTGAAGTATATTCGGTTAAATATTAAGGCTGAAAGTACAACAATGCGTGATCCTAAGTTCTTGATGGATGAGATTATCGTTAGATAAAATAAATCATTGAAAACTAATACCTTCAAGGTGTTGGTTTTCAAGAGTAAAGGAATTAATTTTAGAAGGAGGTTGCCTCAAGTATTGGGACAGCCTCTTTCTATTTACTAAATTTGCAAAAAAAGAATTACAATGTCAAAAGAGCATAAGATATTTTCCGAGGTCCGATCTTATTCCATCATTACTGTAGGATTGTTTGTCAATGCTATAGCATGGATGGGGTTCATGATTCCTTCGCATATTGTAGGTGGGGGGATAAATGGTATCTCCTCTCTTCTTTATCTGTCAACAGGAATTCCGGTCGCAGTAGGCATTCTCTTTTTTAATGCCATTTTAATTATATTGGCAATACGAATACTTGGGCTCGGTTTTGGAATAAAGTCAATATTCTCAATACTGATGATGGTTGGAGCTTTTTCTTTGCTGCAATACTATTTTAAGGAGCCGATTGTTCAGGATAAGTTTATGGCTGCAATAATTGGGGGGATATTAAATGGTGCCAGTATCGGTATTGTCTTCACGCAAGGAGGTAGTACGGGTGGCGTTGATATCATTGCTATGATCTTTAATAAATATCGAAATATAACTCCGGGGAAGGTTATTCTATATTTTGATGTTTGTGTGATTACCAGTTCTTACTTCATCTTCCCACATATTGAAAATATCGTCTACGGGTACGTTGTAATGGCAGTTGGAGCTTATGTTATAGATTTGGTGCTTACAGGCGCAAACCAGACCGTACAGGTCTTTATTTTCTCTCAAAAAAATACTGAAATTGCTAATATCGTAAGCAAGGATATTCGTAGAGGCGTTACTGTGCTAAAAGGTATTGGTTGGTACTCAAAGAGCGAGCAGGATATCTTGATGATCTTGATGCGTAAAACTGAACTTCCCTATTTCTTCCGCACCGTAAAAGAAGTTGATGCAGATGCTTTTATATCGGTTTCGAGTGTTATGGGTGTCTATGGAAAAGGGTTTGATGTGATTAAGGTGAAATAAATTATATCATAAAAACAAAAAGGGAGGCCATTCTTCAGAACGGCCTCCCTTTTTGTTTTTATAACTCAAACAGATTATTTCAAGTTTAGTTTCTTTTTAACTAAAGGCATGATATCATCGCCATTCTCTGAGAATAAAAGAACTCCATCGGTAGTATTAAAGATATAAGTAAACCCATTTTCTTTAGCTACATCAGAAATTGCTTTCTTAGCGCGAGTAATAATCGGAGCAGTTAATTCTCCTTCTTTTTGTTGTAGGCTTTGACTAGCACTCTGTTGGAAAGCTTCTAAACGTTGTTGAATGTCAACAATCTCTTTTTGTTTAGTTTGCTTAACGATATTCGACAAAGTGGCTTCAGTTTTTTGAAATTCATCTACCTTAGTCGTGTACTCGGCTTGCATTTTGTTGAACTCGTCGCTCAACTCTTTCTGGAACTTGTCATATTTTGCTTTGATCGTGTCTTGACCAGGAATTGCTGCGTATAATTTAGCAAAATCAACATGACCAATTTTCTGACTTTTCTGTGCACTTGCAGATCCTGCAAAACTGATTATAGCAAGTACGATTACAACTCTTAATAAGCTTCTCATTTCTCTTTTTATTAGTTAATCATTTTAGGATTTGGGACAAAATTAATCATTTATATGAATTCCCGGCAAAAGATGTGAAATTAACGTTTAACCGGTTTATTCTGTGGGGTGTTATTTTGTTTATTTTGTTGGTTTACTGATGAGTACCCTAATTTTCCTAATACGCTATCGCTGATATCATATTTGTTATTAGTGTAAATCATGGTGGCGCCAGTAGCTTTATCGAATACAATTCCTATGTTTTCCTGATTCGAAATTGCTTCAATCGCATTATAGACTTTATCCTGAATAGGCTTGATCAGCTCCTGTCTCTTCTTGAAGAGATCGCCACCTTGTCCGAAACGTTTTTTCTGAAGATCTTTTACGTCTTTTTCTTTGGCTATAATCTCATTTTCACGCTTACGTTTCATCTCTTCAGGAAGCATTGTCGCGTCTGCTTGATAAGTCTTGTAAAGTTTGTCAATTTCAGCAAACCGTGTTTCAATCTCTTTCTGCCATTTAGACGAAAGATCGTCTATTTGAGTCTGAGCATTCTTATATTCAGGGACATTACCCAAAATATATTCAGTATCCACATAAGCTATCTTTTGAGCTTGAACATTCGTACTCGAAAACAACATTAAGCATGTTGTTAAAGCAATTCCTGCTATTGCAACTACGATATTATTTCTTTTCATAACTTTTTTCTCCTGATTTATGGTTAAATATTGGAGTATAGTAATCAAAAAATCTGCCAGAAGTGAAATGACCAACAGATTCTTTGAATTTATTTTAGTCGATAGATTGATTAATCGAGAAGTGGAAGTGTCCTTTATTAGCACTTGGCGTTCCTTTAATGGCATCAAAGCCATAACCCCAGTCAAGTCCTAACATACCAAACATTGGCAAGAAAACACGTACACCAAGACCTGCTGACCTTTTAACATCGAAAGGATTGAAGTATTTGAACTTTTCCCATGAGTTACCAGCTTCAAGGAAGGCCATTACATAGATCGTTGAACTTGGATTTAACGATAATGGGTAACGAAGTTCAGCCGTTGCCTTTTCGTAAATTGTACCACCTACTTCTTTATTGTATTGATCTCTTGTCTTAGGCGTCATCGATTCATTTTCATATCCTCTAAAGCCTATGATTTCACGACCATCATAATTTGCGTATTGCGTCATACCATCACCTCCCATATAATATCTCTCGAAAGGAGTGACACCGATGGTGTTGTTGTAATTACCCAAAAATGCATGACGTGTACGGATAGAAAGAACTAAGTTCTTGTATAGCTCCTTGTACCACGACGTACTGAATTTCCATTTATGATACTCTATCCATTGATATTTCGCATCATCAGTCATGGTCGAGTAATTCTTATTCGAGAACATAGAATAAGGCGGTGTCAATTTGATATCGAGAGATACATCAGATCCACTACGTGGGTATAATGGGAAGTCAGTTGATGAACGGGCAAAGTTGAGTTCATAGCAGAAGTTATAATACTTACCGTTACCATCTCCTACGGGAATTAAACTTGCGTAGTTTTTCAGATTATAGAACTGGAGATTGATAGATTGTGATAATTGGAAATAGTCATCAGGCCATTGTAGTCTTTTTCCCAAACCAACCGTTAATGATTGATTGATGAAAGATTGATAAGTTGATTCTGATTTTGCTACTCCATTATTAAATGCATAGTGTGAATATGAAACACTAAAGGCATTGGGTCGTTTGCCACCGAGCCATGGTTCGGAAAATGAAATGCTGTAGCTTATATAACCTGCTCCATATGACTGAAGACGTAGACTAAGCTTCTGTCCATCTCCTGTTGGTACGGGACGGTATGCACTTAGATTAAATAGATTTCGTGCAGAAAAGTTATTAAACGATAGTCCTAACGTTCCAATTAGTCGGTTATAACCCCAACCGCCTGATAACTCAATTTGGTCAGATGATGTTTCTTCTACTTTCCAATTTATATCTACCGTTCCGTTTGGCTCATTTGGAACCATATCTGGGGTGATCTTTTCCTGATTGAAATATTTCAACTGACCAATTTCACGGATAGTACGGACTAATGCTTCGCGACTATATAACTGACCAGGGCGAGTCCTCATTTCTCGCAAAACCACATGATCGTTTGTACGAGTATTCCCTGCGATAGTGATTTTGTTGATAGTAGCTTGCTTCCCTTCTGAAACCCGCATCTCTATATCGATCGTGTCGTTGTTGATGTGTGTTTCAATAGGAATGATTCTGGAAAACAAGTATCCATGATCTTGATATAATGCACTTACATCATCACCATTTGGATTATAGGTGATGTTCTTCTCTAACTGTTTTAGGTTATATACATCTCCTTTTTTTATACCCAAAACAGAACTCAGGAAGGGTGAAGGGTAAATAGTATTCCCAACCCAATTAATATTACCGAAATAATATTTTGGACCTTCAATAACATTCATCGTTAGGTTGATTGTATTATCCCCATTTTTGGTGATACTATCTTTTACAAGTTTCGCATCACGATAGCCTAACTCATTATATTTTTCAATAATCTTGACTCTGTCTTCAATAAACTTTTCAGGGATATACTTTGATGCTTTAAGGAAGGTGAATTTGAAATTGTTATCAACAGCATCACTAAGTGATTCAGAGTACTTCTTAATCTCTAATTTTGGAAGATAGGTAATCGTGTTTACAATCACTTGGTCAAGAAATCCAAAGGGTCTTAATTTGCCACGTTCTTTGGTGTCTTTTAATGATCCCTTAAGCTTGTTTGCACTTACCTCTTTATTTCCAATGATAATGATTTCGCGAATCTTAACCTTGCTGTTTTTCTTTATATTAAAAGTAAGATTATTATAGTTTTCTTTCGTCTTATCAGGTGCCTGTTGAATATCAACACTGACATTTAGGAACCCTTTTTCATTATAATGTTTTAAAATAGTATTGCGAGCACGTACCAAGAGGTTCTCAGTAATAACATCACCGGGAATCAGTTTGATTTTGTCTTTCATATCATCACCTTCAGTCTTTCTGATTCCATTGAAGAAGAATTTTGAAAGACGAGGGCGTTCAACCAACTCAACTTCTAGAAATACTTTATCTCCAACAACCTTTGTTCCAAAAATCTTTACATTTTCGAAGAGGTTTTGTTCCCATAATTTTGTGATAGCTTTGCTGATAGCATCACCTGGGATTTCAATTTTGTCGCCTACAGTAAGACCGGTAATGTTGATCAGAACTGATTCGTCCAGGTGCTTAACCCCAGAAATAGTTATTCCACCAATTTCATAAACCTTAGGAGTTGAAAGATCGAGTGTTGAATCTGCAACTTGAGCTTTGATGCCAAGACAGAATAAAACTAATGCAAGTGTGGCAAGTAATTTCTTCAAAATCATTATTTAATGCAGGGATTAAGTTGTTCACTAGTCTTTCCAAAGCGACGCTCGCGATGCTGGAAATCGTAAATAGCTTCGTACAAATGCTCTTTTCTGAAATCAGGCCAGAGAACAGGTGTGAAATAAAGCTCAGAGTAGGCAATTTGCCATAATAGAAAATTACTGATCCTGTATTCTCCGCTGGTGCGAATGAGTAGTTCCGGATCAGGAATTGATTTTGTAGTTAGCATAGACGTCATTAAATCCTGATTTATGTCGTCAGGATTTAAACTACCTTCTTTTACCAACTGTGCAATTTTTTTCGTTGCTTCGGTAATTTCCCAGCGAGCGCTATAGCTAAGTGCTAAAAACATCTCCATCCGGTCATTTCCACTCGTATTATCAATCGTTTCTTGTAATTGTTTGCGACATTGAGGGTCTAGCTGTGTAAGATCACCAATGGCACCAAGTCTGATCTTGTTATCCATCAGGGTCTTGGTTTCTTTATTAAGTGTCTTGACCAACAAATTCATGAGCGCGTCGACCTCCATTTTAGGACGGTTCCAGTTTTCAGTAGAAAAGGCGTATAATGTTAAATACTTAATTCCAATTTCCGCACAAGCCTCAGCTGTTTCACGTACTGCTGTGACACCACTTTCATGACCGAACACCCTCAGTTTGCCTCTCTGCTTTGCCCATCTACCATTACCGTCCATTATTACGGCAATATGTTTTGGCAATCGTTTTGGGTCAATTTTTTCTTTGAAACTCATTGTTGGAAATTATGAGCTAAATAATGAATAAATGCTTGATTATTAAAATGATTTTTGTTAATGTTTGTTAATGCCTTTTGAACTCATCACAGCTATTTTTATTAAACATGTTTAATCGTATAGCAATCCAGAAACCCGCAAAGGCATACCAATCGTTAGCTGACGAAACTCTTATTCCTTGTTGATAAACATTATCCAGCTTATCGGCATTTTTACCAAAAGGTTTTCTCAAACCCCATTCTAATCCCATACTTATATTGGTAAATGGATTATACTTAATACCTAATCCAAACGGAATGTTTGGTAAGGGTAAAGAAGTGTTTATGTTATTTTGAGGGTCATTTACTATTGGGTTTTTAGGATCGGAAGTTAAACTATTAAAGTCTTTTACATCTCCCGATGCTAGTGTCACAAAAGTGTTATTACTTTTCTTGATTTTGAACGATGAATAACCAATACCGGCAAAGAGATAAGGACTGATAGGATGAGTATCGCCGTCTACTTTGAATTCATAAAAGCTAATTTCAAGTTGAGCAGATCCTTCCACCAGATTCGAATTAAAAAATAAACCTCTTTCAGGTTGGAACTTTGTAATATAGTCAGATGCCTGAAGTTGTGTGACGGTAAGGCCGGCTTTTATAGCAACTCTTGGATTAAAGTTGAAACGATATAAAGCCCCATAAGCTGGTAATGGCTTATTGAAAGGCTTTCCAGGATTTAAGTCACCCGTATAATAAGAGCTTCCGATAAAAATACCTACATCACTCCGTTGAGCAAATGCTGCTCCGGAAAAAAGTAGTATCAGAATGGCTATTATCAGTTTCTTCATTCGTAATGAAATATATTTAAGTCTTCAAGTTTCATAGCGCAATGCAATTTCCTTTATTCATAAGGAATTTTGTGCCTGCTGTTTCCCTAACTTATTCAGGTTGTAAAATTAACAAAAAAAACCGTTTGGATTGCGGCTAACTTCAACACGGATAAACTTAGTTGCGAATATCACTTCCCCACAATAATTTTTTCCGGATCGTTGAGAAAAAATTATCCGACGATGTTTGTAATAGGTTGATATTGAACAGTTCTTTCCGAATGACTAATTCAAGGGGAACATTGAATAATTTTGATCTGCTGTCGAGCCCAACAAAATATTCTTTATCTCTTCCTTCAACCTGTATTCTTATTTCGCTTGTATCAGGTATAACGATGGGACGTACCGTAAGATTGTGTGAGGCAATAGGAGTTATTACAAAACTTTGTGAATCAGGGCAAATAATAGGGCCGTTGCATGAAAGTGAATAACCTGTTGATCCTGTCGGTGTCGATACAATGAGTCCATCTGCCCAATATGAATTTAAAAATTGATCATTAACCCAAACTTTTAAGGTGATCATTGATGAGTTCTCTTTTTTGTGAATCGATACTTCATTAAGTGCAAAGTTCAGATTGCCAAAACTGTTTTCTGTATCCTGAAGACTTAGAAGCGAACGATGATCTAGTTTGAAATCTTTCTTGACGATTGACGCTACAATTTCTTTGATTTTATCTTTTGGAATACTGGCCAGAAATCCCATACGCCCCAGATTAATTCCAATAATAGGTATTTGTGAATCGCGGACTAGCGTGATCGTATCGAGAAGCGATCCATCTCCTCCAAGTGAAAACAAGAAATTAACATTGTCTTTAATCTCTTCGTAAGTTGAGAAAAGCTCAATATCTGTTTCGGGATAAAAATCAACTACGTCTCTGATCTTTTGAATATAAGATTGGAAAAAGACCACCTCACCATGATGCATTTTCAACAAGGTAATTAATTCTTGCAAATAGGGGAGGTGTTCTTTACTAAATGCTTTTCCGAAAATTGCAAATCTTAAATTCTTCATATCGTCAAATTATTATAGCGAGGTCTCAAAATGAATAAATAGTCCTCCCTTTCCATAATGATTTACGGTGTATTCAAGCCGTAAAACTTTATCGTAATATGTCACAAAATCCATCCCGGCCCCAAATCCTCTCAATAAAGTATTTTGTAATTTATTATTTAGCAAAGGATCATTTAAAGGTTCATTCATGACTTTATTCGTTGAGAAAACATAACCTATGTCTGCAAAGATATTGAAATAGACTGCATAATGTATCTTGTCGAATTTTTCAGAGCCCGTTATTTTTAAATTTTTAACAGTGGGTTTCAATAGATTATATTTTATGTTGCTCCTTCCTAAGATATAACGACCTCCGTCAATCACATAATCTTCATAGCCTCTTACATAATCTCGCTTATAGCCGAGACCTTGATCCAGAAAGTAAGGAAGATTTTTGTTTGATGATATTTTAAACGTACTCCCTGCTGACCAAGACCATCTTGTGTCGATCTTTTCAGCGACCATCAGGTTATTCTTGATAAAAAGATTGGAATACGAATCGTTATTTGAAAACAATCCGTTTTGAGTGGTCAGCTCTACATCTGTATAAAAACCTCTTAATGGGTATGCCTTGTTGTCGCGTCGATCATCTTTGTAGAATAAAGTAGATTGAATAAAATTCAAATTAGTTGACGAGGGAGGAGCGTACGAACTATTTAGCTCTGTTAATTTGGAATTGTAACTATAACGATTGGCAGATAATGTGAACGCCCATGTATAAAAGATAGAAGGACGATAATCAATTGTTGTTGAGCAGATATAGTTTTTAAGCATATAGTTTTCACCTCTGTAATACAGTGGCTTGTCTGCTTCTGTTTTATAAGCGACTTCATGGTTCTGGGTTAACGCAGCCATGAAGGTTAATCCGATGGTTTGTTTCTGATTGATATAAGGGAAATCGTAGAGAATCCGATAGCGTTCATCATAGCCAAACCTAATCAGGAGATTTAACGACTCCATGCGTCCTCTAAGGTTGCTCCACTTTAAGAACCCTCCATAATTTACGCGCCGCCAGTCTTTATGATTTACCCAGCTGTTAAAGTTGCGATCTGCAATTTCAAAGATGGGGAAAGGAAAGAGATACCAGCGTTCAATCATTTTGATTTTTACATTCAGATTCCCGTTTTCTTCAGAGACAGTGTCGATTGTAATAAAATTAAAAAGAGCTGTGTTTAGCAGGTTTAATCTACTCTGGTTCAATTGCTGATCCAGTACCTTCAGTTCTAAACTATCTCCTTGTTTGAATAAAAGCTCTCTGCTGATGATATGGGAACGGGTTATTTTATTCCCTTCCAGTATGATTTTCCCTATAGTGATTTTCTTTACATAAGCGCTCTTACTTGGGTCTGCCAAGTTCTGGGTGTTTTCCTGTGCAAATAGAAATATTGGAACAAGAAGTATGATAATCGCAATGACTATTTTCACGGAGTTGTGGATCGGTTTAAAATACATTAGTAACGTGTAAATGACCGATTAGATGTTCAAATAATTCATTAATGAATTGTATCTGTCTAACAAGTCATCATAATATTCGGCTTCAGCGAACGAAGCCTTAATGGTGTAATCGTAACGATTGAATGTTTGAATTATTGGTCTAATATCCATTTTATTAACCTTTATTGTAATCTCTATCTTTGTTGTATCAGGATGCGATGTTACATATAAGCTGAGAATTTTAGCATCGTTAGTTTCGATGATTTGTGTAATCTCAGTTAAAGAGTAGTCGTTTTGATTCAATTCAAGGATAATAATTCCACCTGGATTCTCTACTGCAGCCATCTCCGAAATTGAAGTAACCAAATCAGCAATCGTGATAACCCCGAGATACTGTCTGGATTCATTTAGTACTGGCAGTAGCGTCAGATGCTGCGACGAAATGGTTTTAATTACATCGTAAAGATGTTGATCTCCAAAAATATACTGTTTTGAGATAGATAATAAATGGTTTCCAACCGGTTCCTCAAAATCACTTATCTTATAAATGTCTTCTTCCGAAATAAGGCCAAGGAAGTCAATATTATTTACAATAGGCAAATGAGAAACCCTGTACTCTTCCATCCAACTTAGAGCCTGTAAGGCAGTATCCGAAGTATGCAGGGGGGCTATATCGTTACTAATAAGTTCTTTTGCTATCATAGAAGATGTTGTTAACTCAAAACAATGAACAATTAATTAACCAGTTGGTTTGTTCCGATAATCTCTTCGTTCGATACAAATATACAAGTTCCATGCCTGTTTTTTACTTCTTTGTATGACTTTTCTAATATTCGAAGTAATTTTGCAGGATAATATTTATTTCTCATGACTAAATTAAGTGTTAACATCAACAAAATAGCAACCCTTCGTAATTCAAGAGGTGGAAATCTTCCCAGTGTTGTAAAGGCTGCTATTGATTGCGAGAGTTTTGGTGCAGAGGGTATTACTGTTCACCCGCGTCCCGACGAAAGACATATTCGTTATCAGGATGTTTTTGATCTGAAACCAATTCTCACTACCGAATTTAATATTGAAGGCAATCCTATTCCTCAATTTATAGATCTGGTTTTAAAGGCAAAACCGGCTCAAGTTACATTAGTCCCGGATGCACATGATGCGCTTACATCAAATGCAGGATGGGATACCATTAAATTTGAAAGCTTCTTGTGCGAAATAATAGATGAGTTTAAGCAACAGGGCATCCGTACCTCTATCTTTGTTGATCCTATTCCAGAAATGGTTTATCATGCTGCTAAGACAGGAGCCGATCGTATTGAGTTATATACCGAAGCATATGCCTACAATTTTATCAAAAATCCTGAGCAGGCAATAGCTCCTTTTGTTGAGGCTGCTAAGGCTGCGCAAGAGGTTGGGCTTGGAGTTAATGCCGGGCATGATTTGAACCTGGATAATCTTCGTTATTTTGCAGATCGCATTCCTAATTTACTTGAAGTCTCAATTGGCCATGCACTTATTGTAGATGCGCTATATTATGGACTCTCATCAACTATCAGAATGTATCTTAATCAGTTAAGGTAAAATAGCAGCTGGCAAATCAGTTCTGTTATCTGGTAGTAAGGAATGTAATAATAGCAAATTAGTTTGACGTATGAAGCTTTTTTTTAGAGAGTTCGGCAAAGGAAAGCCTTTTATCATCTTACATGGATTATTTGGGTTATCTGATAATTGGGTTAGTATTGCGAAGGTGTTATCTCAAAACTATCGTGTCATCATTCCGGATCTTCGAAACCACGGTCAGTCACCACATAGTCCTGTTTTTAACTATGATGCCATGACTTCTGATATCATCGAATTAATGGATGAGCTGGATCTGAATCAGGCTGTTATTCTCGGACATTCAATGGGTGGCAAGGTCGCTATGCAATTTGCCTTACAGAACCCCGAACTTACTGAAAAACTGATTGTAGTTGATATGAGCATGCGTCGTTTTGAAGGACGGCAACTTCATTCTGATATTATTCAGGCTATGATGTCGATCGACTTTAATACCATTGATTCTCGAACCGAAGTCAACCGACAACTTACAACCACTATTCATGACGAACGAGTGCGATTGTTTATCTTGAAAAACCTATATCGTAAAACACGTTATCAATTAGACTGGCGATTAAACCTATCTGATATTAATCAGAATATCGATTATATTTTTGATCGTATTACCAGTAATATGCAATATAATGGGCCTGCATTATTTGTAAAGGGTGCTGATTCAGATTATATCCAGGATTCGGATCTGCCAGAAATAATTCAACATTTTCCTAAAGCTATATTTAAAACTGTATCAGGAGCCGGACATTGGGTGCAGGCTGATAACCCTGAAGGATTTCTTGAGACGATAGCGCTATAAAAACAAAGCCCCCTCTCGGATAAACCGAAAGGGGGCTAAACCAACATTCACAAGCAAACCTAGTAGGTTTCGACCTTTAAATTCGAAACAGCAGCTTCGACATCGATGTAAGTTTTAATTTTAGCGGCATTGAAGTTGCTGGTGCGGTACAAGTGGCGTTCAATTCGGTTAAAACCATCCAATTGACGGCTTGAAAGAACTGTATTCGTTCTTACTTCGCAAGCTCTTGTTTTAGGGACATATAGTTTAATTTCAGATGCTCCGGCATTAATTTTAACCTTCTGGTCTTCATTGAATTCACCTAGTTTAAGGTAGATCGATGATGCACCTCCGTCGAAGTTTACAGTACGAACTTTAAACTTACTTAAGTCCATGTGCATATCGGCAGCTCCAACACTCAGTTTTACATCCCAGATAGGGGTTGAATTCAATTTAATATGTGCTTCTGTGCCTTTGCCATTTGTAACTGAACTATCACGTAATCTCAGTTTTACTAAAGCACTTGTGCTATCTTTCTCTACTGATGTTTCATAGTGAACATCACCACCTGATTTATCAAAGTTGTAGAGATTACTTGTTGAATCCTCAAGCATAAACTTTCCTGCAGCAGCATCAAAATCAAGCGTAGCTGTTTTTGTGTTTTTATCAAAAGGTTCAGAATAGTTCTCGTCAGATTTGAAGTCAGAACTGTTTTTATAATCAACATTCCATTCATGGTTGTGGCGGTGCCATACAAAGCCGAAGGTGTTGATGTTTGGTTGTGTTGAAACAACAGCTATACCACCTGCCACTGCTACTAAAGAGATAATCAGTTTGATATAATCTTTTACTGGTAAAACTGAAACGCCCCATAGTATTAGCATTACCGGCCAGAGAGCCCAGAGGGAATGCCACGAGAACCAAATTAAATCCAGATTCTTTAGCATAATCAGAATACCTATACTGATCAGGATTACACCCCAAAATATTTTCTTGTAACTCATTGTTGAGATTTTTTAAAAAGTTTACAACTAGCTTACTTCTTGTTTAAAATTAGCATTACTCCTACAGCAATCACTATCACAGGCCATAATTGTCCAAAGTCGATGTGGGGAACGAAGTTCGAGATGAGAAATAAACCACCGATCGTGATGAGCATTACGCCACCCCATAATCCGGAGTTTCTTTTTTGTGGAGAGGGCGGGAAGCCTCCCATCGGGTCGTTACCAGGTGTCTTGGTATCTTCCCCTTTTGGTTGTTCAAATGGATTTTCCATGTCGTTAAAAAAAGGATTAAAGGGTTTCTTTGATTCAGGAACAAAAATCCAAAGCAGGATATAAACTAATACTCCGGATCCTGCTCCAAGTGCCAGGGCAATAAAACCGATGCGAAAAATAATAGGGTCTACATTGAAATAATCACCCAATCCACCGGCTACTCCTGCAAATACCCTGTCACGTGTACTGCGATACAATCTTGTCTCTTCCATTGTTTTATTGCTTTTGTACTTTTGACGCAACGAACAATGAAAGGTTACAGATGTATTATGCTCTTACCAAAAAAACTTTAATATTTTTCTTCTTCTAGTTTCTTCTTGCGATAGGCTCGTGCTGATACGATAATACCTACCTCATAGAGGATATAAAGGGGGGCCGAAACCATTAACTGACTAAATACATCGGGAGGGGTGATAATGGCTGCTAAAATAACAATGACGAGTAACGCATATTTTCTTGAACTGCGCAAAAAAGATGGAGTAAGAATGCCTATTTTAGTTAAAAAGAAGATGAGGATCGGTAGTTCAAAAACAACTCCCATCCCGAATGTAATGGTGGTTATAACACTGATATACGAATCTAATTGAAACTGATTAGCCACTGTGCCACTCACCTGATATGTGCCCAGAAAGTGAACAGAGAGAGGAACAATGATATAATAGCCAAACATGATGCCTAAGAAAAACAGCAACGACATGGTCGAGATGACTCCTTTTGAATGGCGTCTTTCGTTTTCATGCAGTGCCGGTTTAATAAAACTCCATAATTGGTATAATATATAAGGAAATGCAAAGATGATTCCTGCAAAAAAACTAACAGTCATATCGGTCATAAACTGTCCCGACATTTTCAAGTTTACTATTGGATAATCGAAAGTGCCAAAGCAGAGTCCATTTGTTCTAAACAGTTTTCCAAGGTCACACAGCCAACCATAAGTGACAAAGGTGCTTTTTTTAGGCGATAGAATTACATAGTCAAAAATCTTTCTACTATATACAAAACAGATTGTCGATGTAATGAGGATTGAAAATGCTGCCCTGAATAATCTTGATCTCAATTCATTAAGATGATCCATCAAGGTCATTTCTCCTTCTTCTCCTCTTGTCCTTTTAGCCATATAAAAACAGATATTTTAGAATGCCAAAATTAAGAAAATAGGATTCGTTTAACTAAATTCTTTTAATCTCAATGAAAGAAAAATAAAAAAGCAGGAAAGGAATGAACCTTTCCTGCTGAATAGTATTTGTAATTATGTGGAGATCTGTTTGATTATCAGCGATAAACGAGTATATGGAAAATCTAATTTATGGTTAGGTAAAGATAATTTGGGTACCCTGTCCTCCGCATAATCCATAAAACTCACCTACAGTAATGATATCTTTTACTTCATCGCTTAGATCCTCCTTCTTCAATTTAAACATATCTGTAGCAAGCTTGCAAGCATATAGCTCGCCGCCTCCGGCTGTTATCATCTCCAGAAATTCAGGTATTGTTGGAATGTCAAGTGCTTCCATCTGCTTTTTCATTATCGACGATACACCGGCTTCGACACCCGGAAGCATTCCGAGAACAGAAGGGAATGCCCATCCATTTGGCATACGCATAGCAGGATTACCAACTGTTGCTGTATGCAGATGGTTCATCTGTTTCTTCGTGATAGCATCTAAACCAAAAAAGGTAAAGAATACTTTCGTTTCAATTCCTTCCATAACAGCGCCATTGGCCATCACGCAAGCAGCATAAACATCTTCCAGATTTCCTTTTGCGCAAATAATGCATACTTTCTTTAAGGGATATTCTTCTTTTTCTGTCATCTCTTCAATTTTAAAAGGTTACAATTATTAAACACAACTAACTGGCTTAGATAGCCCCGATATTTTTGTTGCCACCTTCAATGGTGCACCAGGGAAAAGCTCATAGAAACCTTTAATATCTACAATCCCCGATTTACCGATAGCGCGGATCGTTAAGGTTTCTCCCTTTTCCACTTTATCACGTAAAAATTCAATTACTGCAAAATGTTTTGCGGTAAGTGTAATGTCGTTTTCCTGGGCTATCTCAACAGCCATTTCTTTATTCCATTGGTTTTTATCAACAAGGTAGCCTTCGTCAGTTAATTCAACTGTAACACCTGCATAAGTTTTTTGTGCCATTTTATTGAAAGTTTTAAATAGTTAAATGTTATAATTTTTTATATTAGTCTCTGTTTTTTCCTGCCATACTCATCTTGTCACTTACCGGAAGCTTCCTGTCTTTTAACAAAAACTCCCAATAGATAGTTTTAAAGGCAAGTTTCCCAAGATGATTAATTCGCGTATTCCCTAATAAACTGAATGGCCCGATTACTGGAACAGGATAGGTGCCCGACAAGGGTTCTGTTTCGTAATTGAAATCGATGAGCGAAGCCTTTTCGAAACCGGTTTCAATATAGCAGTTGGCATGGCCATCAAATGAATGACTTAACGGTCGTCCATTAATTGCATCCAGCATATTTCCAATCAATGTTTCACCTGCAAAGTGAGCAACCGACCCGGCTTTCGAAGCAGGAATATTGGTCGCATCACCCAGTACAAAGATATTCTCAAAAGCGATTGAACGAAGTGTGTTTTTGTCGGTAGCAACATAATTCATATCGTCGCCCAATCCCGAACGGGCAATTACTTCATCACCCATATTCATCGGTATCACGGTTAAACAGTCGTAAGCAACCTCTCTCCCATCATACGAGCGGACAATTTTATTTTCATTGTCAACCTCCTCAATATAAAAGTCAGGAACTAACTCAATATTCTTTTCTTTCAGTAGGTTTCCTAGAAAGGCAGTTGCTTTTGGTTTCGTAAATGCACCCGACATAGGCGTCGTGTAGATTATTTTCACCTTGTCGCGGATACCTCTTTTTGTGAAATAAGCATCAGCCAGAAAAACAAACTCTAATGGAGCCACCGGACATTTAAAAGGTATCTCCGTAATGCTCACAACCAGCGTTCCACCTGTCCAGCTCTCAAAGAATTTGTGTAATGCCAGGGCTCCTTCAATTGTATAGAAATCGAAGATGTTTTTATACCAGTTGTCGCCCAGCAAGCCTGGTGTTTCATCAGGACGTGTTTGCGTGCCGGTGGCAATAACCAGATAGTCGTAATCCAATATCTTTCCATCAACGAGTATTACCTGGTTATTCTGACCATCAATACGGTCTACATCAGCATACAGCAACTCAACACCTGAAGGAATAAACTGTGATTTTTGTTTAATCACATCTTTTTCAGAATAGGTTCCAAAAGGGATAAATAAGAAGCCGGGTTGATAATAATGAATTTTGTATTTATCAATGATGGTAATACTCCAATCTTTTACACTTAGTACTTTTCGAAGTTTATTAGCCATCAATGTACCGGCAGTACCGGCACCAACTATTATTATTTTTTTCATTACAGGTTATGTTATTTATTGCCAAACACTTCTTTTTTAATTCAAACATATGACATTTGAAATATTAATATGCGATTTGAATTTTTGTGTTAAGCATTTCAAATTTGTTAACTTTACGGTTCAAATGTATTAACAAATAACATCCACTTTTTCCAGCGACTTATGATAATAATCATAACATGATAAATATCATAGCAACCTGAATAAATGGATCTCATAATGATAAACACATAAACAACGAAAAGGTCGATGGTAACTGAGGGAAAAGTATGCGAATGCAAAGATTGCATTGTTCGGTCACTTATTTTTGAACATGTTTCTTCAGAAGAACTGGGTACCTTTTGCAATACCAAACGCGAGCAATTCTTTAAAAAAGGTCAGATCGTAGTTAAGCAAGGCGATCCCATTGCTGATTTCGTTTACGTTAAAGAGGGATTGGTGAAGCTATATAATGAAGCCGGACAGGGACGCGAACAGATTATCTCTATTGCCCGACCCTACGATTTTATCAGTCTGTTGACCGTATTTTCAGAAACACACTATCATTATTCTGTTTCTGCTATAGAAGACACTACCGTTTGTATTATCAACCTGGAGAGGATAAAGGAACTCGTCTGCGAGAATGGAAGCTTTGCGCTCGATTTACTGGAAAGGATGAGTCGGACAGCCGATAAATTGATAAAGAACTATAACGATATAAATCTCAAGAACCTTAGGGGACGGATTGCTTATATACTACTCAATTTTGCCGATAAAATATATCTACGCAATCGTTTTGATCTGCCTGTTTCGCGCAAGGAGATTGCTGAGTTAATTGGAATGACTACTGAAAACGTAATTCGCATTCTCTCCGAATTTAGAAAAGAAGGCATCATTCGTATTAACGGAAAAGAGATTGAAATCCTGGATAAAGCTAAACTGGAGTTTTTGAGTCAACATGCTTAGGGCATTTTTCTTATGATGAATTAGCACCTTTTGTTTTTCCTTTAATAAATCCTTTAATAATTCTCTTTTAAATCCTTTAATAAATAATTTATTAATCAATAGTCATTCAATAATATATGACATAGATCCTTTAATAGATCTCTTTTAATTCTCTTTTAAAATATCAATCAGGGCTTTTTATTAGAACCCATCTAGATTTAGTATCATTACCGTCATTTCTAATTTTCCCTTTTATTCTGAGTTCAGTTAATAGATTACTAATTTTATTATTACGTTGCTTTTCATTCATCCAATCCGGAAGCTTATTCACTAACAATTCATCCACATCATTTCTATCAATGCTCCCATGTTGTTTAATCGCTTTTTCTATTAAGTCAAGATAGTATATCTTATCAAAAGCTCTGTTTTTTGAGTAT
>JAHEYR010000117.1 GCA_023251485.1 Bacteroidales bacterium | reverse complement strand
GCGAAGATGTTAAGGTTAGAGATATCGTAATGGCAATGAGTGCCTCTACTGACTCTGCTATCGTTAGTCGTGCTGTTAATGGAATGAGTTACGCTCCAACAGCAAGTTTCGATTTATTACTGAAGGCTGCCGAGGGTGCAAAGAAGTTGGGCATAGAGATAAAAGCAGGAAATATTCTGTCATCAGATGTCTTTTATCATGATATTGAAATCACCGATCCGTATGCTGTCTGGCGTAAATTTGGAGTGCTGGCAGTTGAAATGGAGACAGCCGGACTGTATCTGCAGTCATCACGATTTAATGTGCAGGCCCTTTCATTGCTAACTGTAAGTGACCATCTGATTACAGGAGAACATTGTTCCCCTGCTGAACGTCAAACTGCCTTTATGGATATGGTAAAGGTCGCGCTAACACTTCTTGACTAATTTTTGTGATAGTTCTTTTGTAATGAAAGAACTATTTTCATTTTAATGAGATAAAAGATAATAAACATGCAAAAAACAGTGCTCATCACTGGAGCCACCAGCGGAATCGGAGAGGCAGCTGCAAAGATATTTGCAAAGAATGGATGTAAACTAATATTAACCGGTCGCCGTGAAGATCGCCTAATGGATTTTTCTAACCGACTTGTTTCAGAATTTGGCATAGAGGTTCTGCCTCTTGTTTTTGATGTGCGTAATCTGGAATCGGTTCAGAATGCGGTAGATCGTCTTCCTGAGAACTGGAAAACTATTGACGTGTTGCTTAATAATGCAGGACTTGCTGTCGGTTTAAACCCCATACAAAATGGTGCTATTGACGACTGGGAGCGGATGATCGACACCAACATTAAAGGACTTCTTTATGTAACCAGGTGTTTTGCTCCACTCATGATTGCACGAAACAGCGGGCATATTATTAATATTGGATCTATTGCAGGGAAAGAAGTTTATGCCAATGGAAATGTTTATTGCGCCACAAAACATGCTGTAGATGCTTTAACAAAAGCAATGCGCATAGATATGGTAAAACACGGAATAAAAGTTACACAAATTGCACCGGGTGCAGTAGAAACGGAGTTTTCTATTGTTCGTTTTAAGGGCGATAAAGGTGCAGCTGATAATGTTTATAAAGGATTTACTCCATTGACGGCTAATGATATTGCCGATGTTATCTATTATGTCACCTCGCTTCCTGCACATGTGTGTATTAACGACCTTGTTATTACACCTACTGCACAAGCCAGTGCTACCAACTTTTATAAAGTTTAGCTTTTTTAATCAACCCGGATATGCAGTTAACTCGATTATTTGATCTTGTTCCACGTTATCTTGAGCGTTATGGTAATAAACCTGATGTTCTGGCAGCCAAAGAAAATGGGCAATGGCGTGGGTATTCACTTACTGAGTTTCAACAAGCAGTTGCTGAAATAAGCTATGCATTGATCAATATGGGTATTGTGCCCGGTGATAGAATTGCATCCATCAGTAATAACCGACCTGAGTGGAACTTTCTGGATATGGCTATCATGGAAATTGGAGCTATTCATATTCCTATTTATCCTACCATCAGCGAAGAGGATTATCGGTATATCTTAAATCATGCAGAAGTGCGACTTATTTTCCTCTCAAGTGAAGATATTTATCGTAGAATCTCTGCAATCATTCCTGATGTGCCATCCATTATGGAGGTGCTCAGGTTTACAGGTCATAACGACTTACGGAATCTGTTAGACTTACGTGAGATTGGTCGGAACAACCCTAATCCAGAAGAAGTAGAGCGTCGGAAAAATGCCATTAATACAGACGATGTAGCTACAATCATTTATACTTCGGGAACGACAGGGAATCCAAAAGGAGTAATGCTGACTCATCAAAATCTGCTTAGCAACCTCATTAGTGTTTCATATATTCCAACATTTGGGCCAGAAGGTAGGGCTCTTAGCTTCCTTCCGCTCTGTCATGTTTATGAACGGATGTTGAATTATATGTACCTATATCTTGGTATTTCAATCTATTATGCAGAAAATCTGGGTACTATCGGCGACAATATAAAGGAAATCAATCCTGATATGATGTGTGCCGTCCCTCGGGTAATTGAAAAACTATTCGATAAAATCATGTCGGCCGGTCATAAATTAAAAGGAGTTAAACATGCTATCTTTAATTGGGCTGTTTATCTTGCTGATCATTATGATGTAAGTGGGCGAAATACAGCTTGGTATCGTTTCCGACTGAGCATTGCCGATAAACTTGTGCTTTCTAAATGGCGTGCTGCCTTAGGTGGAAAGTTTAAGATTGTGGTTTCAGGAGGGGCCGCTATTGCACCTCGTCTGATCAGAATATTCAGAGCTGCCGGTATCCCTATTTATGAAGGGTATGGATTGACCGAGACATCTCCTGTTATTTCTACAACAAGTTCTGATCCTAATGGATTTAAGGTTGGAACAGTAGGACCACCTATGCCGGGCGTGCAGTTGAAGATTGCCGATGACGGAGAGATCTTGTGCAAGAGTCCTGGGGTGATGAAAGGATATTATAAGGAACCTGAACTGACAAAGTTAGTTATTGATGAAGAGGGGTGGTTTCATACAGGAGATATCGGTGTCATTGAACCCGAAGGACAGCTTAGAATCACGGGTCGAAAGAAAGAGATATTTAAAACTTCATTAGGAAAATACATTGCTCCCGAAGCTGTTGAAAATAAAATAAAGACGTCGCCTGTTGTTGATAATGTGATGGTAGTAGGTGAGAACCAGCGATTTGCGGCTGCTTTGATCGTACCCGATTTTCAAAAACTGAAAGAATACTGTCAGCATAAAGGCATCACTGTTAACTCAAATAAAGAAATGATCGAACGTGTTGAGGTCTTTAAACTGTATGCTCATGAAATTGATAAGAAAAACAGGCAGTTAGGCAAGACCGAACAAATCAGAAAATTCATGCTATTACCAGATGAATGGACTGTTATGTCGGGCGAAATGACACCAACACTCAAGTTGAAAAGAAGCTATGTTACCGAGAAATATAAAAATGAAATTGCGCAGATATTCACTGGTAATGGCAAGGAGCGGGATTAACCTCAAGAACTTTAACTTTTAAATAATCTAATTCATTCAATGGAATCTGTAAAACGACTTTTTGATATTCTTGCTTTTCACCAAGCACATTATTTACCCAAAGAAGATGTACTAGCAGGAAAGGAAGACGGAAAGTGGAAGAAGTATTCCATTGATCAGTACATATCTATTGTAGATGATCTTAGCTACGGATTTTTAAAGCTCGGCGTTAAACGAGGTGACAATATAGCCACAATAACACCAAACAGGCCGGAATGGAACTTCGTAGACATGGCGCTTCTACAGATTGGGGCTGTTCATGTCCCGATCTATCCTACTATCAGTGAGTCTGATTATAAATATATTCTGGCACATGCTGAGATTAAAATTGTCTTTATCAACGGACAGGATATCTATAGGAAGATAGAACATATAGTGCCTGAAATCTCTTCGATTCAGGGTGTATATTCTTTCAAAGATTGTACCGGTGTTACTCATTATACAGAGATAATAAAAGCCGGAAGAGAAAATCCGAATCCGGAACAGCTGCAGCAACTGAAAGATTCTATCCAAGAGGGTGATCTAGCCACTATTATTTATACTTCAGGAACGACAGGCAATCCAAAAGGTGTCATGCTTTCACATGCAAACATTATTAGTAACATAATGAGTTGTTCGCATATACCACCTATTGGACAAGAGGGAAAGGCATTAAGTTATCTCCCTTTGTGTCATGTTTATGAGCGAATGCTTACCTATCTTTGGCAGTATGTAGGTATTTCTGTTTATTATGCGGAGAGTCTTGCCACCATTGCTGATAATATGCGTGAGATTAAGCCCGATGCCATGACAACGGTACCCCGGCTTCTTGAAAAGATTTATGATAAGATATTTAGCACCGGAAAGAAACTTAAAGGGGCTAAACGATTTATCTTTTTCTGGGCTTTGCGCATAGCTTTACGTTTTGAATTGAATGGTGACAACGGATGGTATTATGAATTAAAAAGAAGTATCGCCGATAGATTGGTCTATTCTAAATGGCGAGAAGCTGTTGGGGGCAATTTGAAGGTGATGGTTTCGGGTGGTGCGGCATTACAGCCAAGGCTTTTACGTGTATATTGGGCTGCTCGTATCCCTGTGTTGGAAGGTTATGGTTTGACTGAAACCTCTCCGGTTATTTCTGTAAACACATTTGATGAAGGAGCGATTAAATTCGGAACTGTTGGTCCGGCTATTTCGTCTGCCGAAGTGCAAATTGCTGAAGATGGAGAAATTCTCAGCAAAGGACCCGGTATCATGATGGGTTATTATAAAGAACCTGAACTTACCAAAGAATCCATAGATGAAGATGGATGGTTTCATACAGGAGATATAGGTACGATAGTAGATGGTAATTTGTTGAAGATTACAGGACGGAAGAAGGCTATTTTTAAAACTTCAATGGGGAAATATATCAGTCCGGAACTTCTTGAAAACAAGTTGAAAGAGTCAATATTTATTGATAATGCATTGGTTGTTGGAGAGAATCAAAAATTTGCTGCTGCGTTAATTATTCTTGATTTCCAGTTTTTAAGAGCCTATTGCACACATAAAGGAATCGATGCGAAAACAAATGAGCAGATGGTAAACCACCCTCAGATCATTAAACGTATTAGAAAAGAGGTGGACAAATTCAATAAGAAATTCGGAGCATACGAACAGATTAAGAAGTTTGAACTCATTGATCATGAATGGACAATAGATTCTGGTGAGCTTACAGGCTCATTAAAGCTACGACGTAATGTGATAACAGAACGTTATAAAAATGTAATAGACAAAATATTTGCAGTAGCCTCTGAAGAATAAGAGGCTAGTGCAAAATCTTGAAGATAAGCTCCTTTAATAATTCGCCATCAGTAGCTGAGAGGTTCTCGACGCCTTTTGATTTGAGGTCGTATTCACGGAGGTACGAGATAATGCGGATCAGTTTATCCGGTTTGTAGTTATTAGCCGCATTCACATAATCTTTTACAAAGAAAGGATTTACACCCAATACTTTGGCTGCATTTGCCTGCGATTTATCGGATAGAGAGTGATAGATGATGAGCTTATTAAAAAAGCTGAATATGAGCGAGATAGTTACGATTAGCGGATTGTCTTTTGCGTTGGCCGACAGATGATTAATAATGGTGTTTGCCTTCATTACATTGCGAGTTCCTAATGCATTCTGTAACTCGAAAACATTGTAGTCTTTGCTGATCCCGATGTTTTGCTCAATATAATCTTCATTGATCGTTGCCCCTTTGGGAAGATTGATAAATAACTTGCTGGTTTCGTTTACTATTTTTGATAAGTCGTTTCCTAACGATTCGGCAAGTAATAATGATGCTTTGGGCGATAGGCTATATCCACTATCACGCACATAGGCATTGATCCAATCTGGTATCTTATCGTCGTATAACTTTGTGGATTCTAAAACTACTGCGTGTTTCGAAATAGCCTTGTAAAGTGCGGTTCGTTTATCGAGTTTGCCATGTTTATGGCAAAAAACCAGTAAGGTAGAAGGTTGAGGATGTTCAAGATAATGAATCAGTCGATTAGAGTTGTCTTCTCCCGACAGTTTTAAGTCTTGGGCCTCTTTAATGATGACGACCTGATATTCAGCCATCATTGGAAAACGCTTAGCTGCACCAACAATAGCTGAGATATCAACATCTTTGCCATAGAGAACAGAAAGGTTAAAAGCCTTTTCATCCTCTGTTAAAACATTATCCTGAATATAATCAGAGATGAGATCTATAAAATAAGGTTCGTCACCTACTAGATAATAGACAGGTTTATAGGCCTTTTTCTTTAGGTCTGACAATAATTGAACATGCGTGGTTTTAGGTTCTGCCATGCTGCAAAGATAAATCCAAAAATCAAACGGCCTAACGTAGAATTAGTAATTGTAATCGAACTTAAGATGTTTAACGGTTATTCCGTTATTGATAAGTTCATTCAACGAATCGATGCCGATTTTTAGATGTTCATGTAAATAATGTTCAGATACTGATACGTCACTAGCTTCCGTTTTAACACCTTCGGGAATCATGGGTTGATCAGATACCAAAAGCAATGCACCCGTGGGAATATGATTAGCAAAACCTACGATGAATAGCGTTGCGGTCTCCATGTCGATTCCCATTGATCTGGTAGTTCGAAGATACTCTTTAAACACATCGTCGTGTTCCCAAACGCGACGGTTGGTGGTGTAGATCGTTCCGGTCCAATAGTCGCGCTTGTGCTCGCGTATGGTGGTCGAAATGGCTTTTTGGAGATTGAAAGCGGGGAGGGCAGGTACTTCGGGAGGAAAATAGTCGTTAGAGGTTCCTTCGCCCCTTATCGCCGCAATGGGAAGTATCAGGTCACCAACATTATTCTTCTTCTTTATGCCTCCGCATTTGCCTAGAAAGAGAACTGCCTTGGGCTGAATGGCACTTAGGAGATCCATTACGGATGCTGCGTTGGCACTTCCCATGCCAAAATTAATGATGGTGATGTTGTCTGCCGTAGCATTGGGCATTGGACGATCGTGGCCATGAATGGGGACATTATTCCATTCGGCAAATAATTCGACATAAGTATTGAAATTAACCAGGATGATATATTGTCCAAATTCATCAAGGTGAGTACCGGTATAACGGGGAAGCCAGTTTTCTACAATTTCCTGTTTGGTCTTCATAGGCACTTTCTTTACAAAGGTAGCAAATCAAAAAATAAAACCTAACTTTATCCATTAAATTATTTCATGTGATTCAATTAAATCTACCTGATTTTGAACTCAAAATACGGACGGTGCATGGAAAGGTCCAGGTTTTCGATGTGGTTCGTCGTAAATTTGTTGCCTTGACGCCCGAAGAGTGGGTACGACAGCATTATATCAACTTCTTGACGGTATATAAAGGGGTGCCTATTTCTCATATTGCTATTGAAAAGCAACTCAAGGTAAATAATTTATCTAAGAGAGCTGATATTGTTGTTTTTAAAGGTGGTCAGCTACCTGTTTTAGCTATAGAGGTTAAGGCGCCATCCGTTGATATAAATGAAGATGTCTTTCATCAACTGTTGCGATATAATATGCCTATGCATGTTGATTATCTTGGTGTTACAAATGGACTTCGTCATGTTTACTGCAAAATAGATTATCAGCTACAGAAAGCGGAATATATTGAAGATTTGCCCGATTATGCGTATCTTTAATCAATAAATGATTCATTAAACCGGTTACTCTATGGATGAATTTTTTTCTAATGTACCACCTGATCTGTACAGGTTTTTATTGGTGACAGTTTTTTCATTACTGATAGGCTTATCTCAGAAGAATCTTCATATTGTACGGAGTGCACAATTCTCTTTTGGAACTGATCGGACATTTACCTTCATTGGTCTTCTGGGGTATGTGCTATATGTTGTAGATCCCGTAAATTTGATTTTATATGCTATTGGGCTTATCGTATTAGCTGCTTTTTTGGCGATTAACTATTTCTATAAAATAGCAAACCTCTCTGATTATGGAATCACCACCATGATGATTGCATTGATAACCTATAGTTTGGCTCCACTTGTATTCAAACAGCCTTTCTGGTTGTCAATTTTGGTTGTTGTAACGGTAGTGATAATTGCTGAACTTAAAGAGTCGCTTACTTCATTGTCTGAAAAGCTGAATCGGGGCGAATTTATCACCCTTGGGAAGTTCTTGGCGATAGCAGGTATTATATTGCCTTTATTACCGAATACCCCTATTGTATCGTATCTCAGTATCACGCCCTATAAGCTATGGCTTGCAATGGTTGTCATTTCATCCATATCCTATCTCAGTTATCTGCTTCGTAAGTTCGTATTTAAAGATTCAGGGGTGTTGGTAACTGGGATTTTAGGGGGATTATATAGTTCTACAGCAACAACGTTGATTTTATCTCGTAAGAGTAAAGAAGATGAAAAAAATGCCCATCAATATGGAGCTGCAATTATCATTTCTTTAGCTATGATGTTTATTCGTGTATTACTCCTCATGGCCATCTTTAACTTTACGCTTTTTTTGTTGATCTATCCTTATTTTCTCTTACTAATAGCACTATCCATCGCTTTAGGTTTGTTTTTCTGGTATAAAGCAAGGCATACTGTTAAAGAGGTGAAGAGCGAACTGACCGATAAGAATCCTCTTGAATTTAAGGTGGCTATCATCTTTACGCTTCTTTATCTGGGGTTTACATTTCTTACCTATTTTACTATCCGGACTTTTGGAACCGGGGGGTTAAATACCCTTTCATATATGGTGGGATTTACAGATATCGACCCCTTTTTATTAAACCTTTTTCAAGGAAAGTTTCTTATAGGCACAGATGCTATTGCCCTGGCTATTATGCAGGCCATTATTAGTAATAACGTGTTGAAATATATTTATGCTCTTAGTCTTGGGTCTAAATACAACAGGTTGAATCTGACTATTGGATTTGGAGCTATCGTATTCGTAAACCTTATTATTATCTTTTTAATATAAATTCAGTTTGTTGAAGAGAAACTGTTATAAATAAAAAAGACCGGTTTTAGGCCGGTCTTTTTTATTTATAACAGTTTCCTGATTATTTTTTTGCAGGAACAACTGGTTTGTTGATGTCTTTAATTTGGAGTGCAGCGGGAGCAAGGAATTTCCCGGCGCTAGCTAATTTAAATGCTTCTAATGCATGTTCCTTATCGCCTTTTGCTTTTAGCGCTACACCTTTTTCATAATAGAAACGAGCAACTTGTTCTTTTGCGGGATTTTCAAAAGGAATTCCTTTTTCAATAGCAGCAAGAGCTTCGTCATACTCTTTCAATTTGTTATGAGAGAAGGCAAGGATATAATATGCTGTTGCGTTTTTAGGATCATATTTTAAAGCTTCCTCCGCTGGAGCAATAGCACCTTTGAAGTCGCTTTTTACATAAGCAGCATTTGCAGTCTTCATATGCTCACCAGCCAAAACTTCCTTTGCATTCTTTACACTAACTGTATCTGAAAGTTTTGTTCCCAGTTCGATGATTTTCTGCATGGTAGCTATGTTAAG
>JAHEYR010000116.1 GCA_023251485.1 Bacteroidales bacterium | reverse complement strand
TGGCCCTGTTAAACAAACTTCCTTCAAAACATAAAACTATGGTTTGGGCACTTTCTGTGACAGCACTATGTACCCTTCTTGTTCCCGGGATCATGGCCAAAAGTGGATGGAACGACCATGACCGATCAGGAAAGACCGCTTGTCGTGATTTTGCAGTAAACTATCTTGAGAGTTGTGCACCAAATTCGGTGGCAATAACATTTGGCGATAATGATACATTCCCACTATGGTATGCTCAAGAAGTAGAAGGGGTACGAACCGACGTTCGTGTATTGAACTATTTATTAGCAGCAAGCGACTGGAACGTTCATCAGATGATGAAGAAGGCATACTCTTCCGATCCATTTAAACTATCATTGAAACACGACCAATATAATAAAGGTGTCAATGACGCTGTTTTGATTTATGATCAGGGAGATTCTACCCGGTATGAATTAAAAGATGTTATCGATTTTATTGCCAGCGATAATCCAAAGGCTAAAGTGGAATTAACCGATGGGAGTATGGCTGGGTTTATTCCTACCCATAAGTTGAAGATGACGGTCGATAAACAAGCCGTAATTAAAAACAACATCGTCCCTGCTGATCGTATCAATGATATAGTCCCTGTCATTGAATGGGATTTGAAAGCTAGTTACATCACCAAGAATGAGTTGTTGGTACTCGATTATTTAGCAAATAATGCATGGAGCCGTCCTCTTTATGTTGCATCACTGAATAGCATGTCGAATATCTTAAATATCGACAAGTATTTTCATCTGGAGGGAACCATGTATCGGTTCATGCCGGTACTTCCAAAAAAATCGATGGAGTCGATAGGAGGGGTTAATACTGACCGAACCTGGGATATCATGATGAAAAAAGCCCGTTTCGGAAATTTATATAAACCGTCAGTTACCGTCGACAGAGAGAGTTTCCGAAATATTTATTATCCAAGGGCAAGCTTTACTCGCTTGGCATATGCACTATTGGCCGAAGGTCGTCGTGATTCTGCTGTTCAGGCAGCCGATAGATGTCAGCAGATGTTTCCTCCTGCTAAATGTGGATACGATTATTTTCAGATGCAGATGCTTGAAATTTATTTTAGAGGTGGTGCTACAGGCAAGGGAATCGCATTGGCGAATCAATTGACACATGTCTATGAACAGAACATCAATTACTACTTTTCAACAGGCAGTACACTGGAATATTGGCAAGACGAATTGGGCAAAGATCTAAACATACTTCAACGGATATCTGCAATTCTGAAACGGTATAAACAGGAAAAAACTGCCTCAGCTATTGAGTCGTTTATATATCAGAAAACGAAAAACATGAAATAGCTTTATCATTTGGATAGGTCTCGTCATTTCGACCGCAGGGAGAAATCTCCATATAAATATCTATCTAGAGATTTCTCCCTGCGGTCGAAATGACGAGGTCGATGAATCTTCAAAATTGAAAAGAGCCATTCTGAACTTAATCAGAATGGCTCTTTTCAATGTAATAGGATTGTTAAACTTTTATGATTGGATCTCTTCGATGGGTTCTTTGTCTTTCTTATTGATATACCATAGAATCCCTGCGCCAAATAAAACCAACGGGATACTTAAAATTTGTCCGAGATCGAGCATGTATTTTTGTTCTTCAGCTACTTGTGGGAGTTTAATAAACTCTACAATAAAACGAACACCAAATACCAATATTAAAAACATTGCGCTACTATATCCTTCTTTAGGTTTTCCATTCTTCTTGATGTAATTCCAGATTAAAAATACGAATATCATCAGATACGAAAAGGCTTCATAGATTTGTGTTGGGTGGTGGGGTAGTCCGTCGCCCTGAAGATCTTTCACAAAGATAAAACCCCAAGGGAGGCTTGTTGTAGTGCCATAAATCTCAGAATTCATCAGATTCCCTAATCGGATAAAGCAACCGGCCAGGGCTGTAACAATCACAATCCGGTCGAGCGACCAGAAAAAAGTCCGGTTATTGTTTCTTGAAAAGAGCCATAAAGCAAATAAAATAGCTACAGCCGCACCATGACTGGCAAGGCCACCTTCCCAAATTTTAATGATTTCTATCGGATGCGAGAAATAATATCCCGGCTGATAAAAGAGGACATGTCCTAAACGGGCTCCAATAACCGTAGCAATGATCATATAGGTAGCCAGACTGTCGACCAGTGATACAGGCAGGTTCTCCTTTTTTAACATTCGTTCGATAATGATGTAGCCAAGATAAAAACTCATGGCAAAAAACAGTCCATACCAGCGTACACCAAATCCCCAAAGATGAAAAATCTGAGGGTCGGCACTCCACGTAATTGCTCCTAGTGTCATAAAAAATATTTTGGACAAAAATAATGGTTTTGACTAAACGAAAACGTTATTAGAAAAGTTATGTTGTAAAAACAGAATCTTTCTATTCTAGCGATCGTAAAAAGTTTCTTACAACAGCATGGAGTTGTTTCGGATTATAGTAAACTGTTAAAGGTTTAACCTTTTCGATTTCCACAAGTGCCTTATTGACATCGAAATTCTTCTGAGAATATCGCAGGCATGCACCATTCTTTTCATGAAATTCTGCCAGATACTCCTGTTCTGTCTGTCCGGGGGTAGGAATAAATACCGCTTTTTTGTTTAATGCGGCTAGATCCATCAATGTAGAATATCCTGATCGACAAATGACAAAAGCAGCCTTTTGGATGAAGGGTAGTAGTTCAGTCGACTGCAGATGAGAATAAACCGTCAGATTGTTAATCGTCTCTACTGTAGATTCTTCCGGTATTCCAGCAACCAATACTGAAGGCTGGTCTAATTCGGATAGCTGTTTCCTGAGAAGCTTCTCAAATATAGAACGTTGAGGTTCCGGTCCTGAGACCAGTGCCAGAATCAAATTATCGGATGTCGTATTCGCTTTAATCGTTTCGAAGCGAGAAAGAGGACCGATAAATTCTACATGTGCCGGAACAGGATAAAGATGGGAGAGATCTCCCGAAAGGTTTTCCTCGCCAGCCTGGTCTGGTACCCAACAGCGGTCAAAACGGTGGACAAAGAATCGATGAAAAAGAAACAGAAAAGGTTCGGCTAGTTTTAGATGCCATGGCGCTTTGATCATCAATTGATGGGTGATATAAGCACTAGGCGTCTTCCATCTCCACAATCCGAAACGATTATCGGAGATGATAGCGTCTATTTTATTGATCTTTACAATCTTTCTCACTCTCCAGTGTTCTGTCCATATGCCAATCAACAATGGAAACATAGACCAAAACATCTTCCATGCCATACTTCCTGTATGCGGATAGCGTGGAGTATATCCTTTAAATACGATGGTTTCAAGTTCGGGAAACTCTTGTTTTAGAAATTCCAACGGCCTTCCTTCAGCGGCAATAATAACTTCGGCACCTTCGTCCTGCAATGATTTGATGATAGGTACGCAGCGACTGGCATGACCGATGCCCCAGTTCAAGGGGCAAACAAGTATTCTGTGGTTCTTCATTCGTAAAACTCCTCTTCAGCACAAAGATAATTCAAAAAAATTCATACTTTTCGTCTATTCATTTCTTATATTTGAACATGGTTACAGATCGAGAGTTAATTCATAGAATAGCACTCACTTTAATCCCTGGGATAGGAGATGTGCTAGGCAAAAAGCTAGTGACTTTTTGTGGCAGCGTAGAAGCTGTATTTCGCGAAAAAGAAGAACATCTAATGAAGATTCCGGGCATTGGTAAAACATTGGCCCAGTCTATTCGTACGAATAAAATCATAGAGAGAGCTGAAAAGGAAGTTCGCTTTGTCCAAAAATACAAAATTGAACCTATCTTTTATCTCGACGATAATTTTCCTGAACGACTAAAACAGTGTGAAGATCATCCGCTGATGCTTTATTATAAGGGGACAACTCCATTAGAACACACCCGGCCTATTGCTTTTGTGGGAACACGTCGGGCTACAGAGTATGGCAGGACCTATTGCAAAAAAATCATTGATGAGATTGCTCCTTTCGATCCGTTGATTGTTAGCGGCCTTGCCTTTGGCATCGACACCATTGCTCATCGTTCTGCTTTGGAGGCAGGTCTCCCCACTATTGGTGTTTTAGGACACGGGTTGGATAAAATCTATCCGATACAAAACAAGAAATTAGCTGAAATGATGTTGCATCAGGGAGGGTTGCTCACAGAGTTTATGAGTGAAACGAATCCCGATGCAGTGAATTTTCCAAAGCGAAACAGAATCATTGCCGGCCTTTCCGATGCTGTGGTCGTTATTGAGGCGGGCAAAAAGGGTGGAGCACTCATTACTGCCGACATCGCTAACTCCTATAATCGGGATGTCTTCGCACTCCCGGGTCGTGTTAACGATCTTTATTCCGAAGGATGTCATTTTCTCATTAAAACGAACAGAGCCGCACTCGTCGAGAATGGTGCAGATCTGGTGTTTGCCTTAGATTGGCAGCCAAAGAAAGAAACGACCCCTCACCAGACGCAACTTTTTGTTGACTTAAACCCCGAAGAAGAAAAAATAGTCGCTATTTTGAGAGAAAAAGGAGATGCCGACATCGATAATTTGATCGCAAATACACAATTATCTTCTGGGGTTGTCGCTTCCGCTTTGCTTAATCTTGAATTCAAGGATGTTATAAAATTACTTCCCGGCAAGGTCTATCGTCTTATAAATTATTAATCATAGAACTTTTTTCTACCTTTGTCTCATAATTCAAATGCATCACCCATGTCAAAGGTTATCATTGAAAAATTGAATGCAACCGAGGTTGTTCGAAGAGGAGTTAAGCACTGGCCCATCTGGGAAAGAGAGCCATCGCGCTTTGAATGGAGCTACGATTGTGATGAAGAATGCTATATCATAGAAGGCGACTTCACTATAGAAACGGATGAAGGCTCATATCACTGTAAAACAGGCGATCTTATTACTTTTAAAGAAGGTCTACGCTGTATTTGGGATATCCATCGCGATGTTGTTAAGCATTACAACTTTAAATAAATCACTGATTTGTAATTTAACCGGTCGACTTGTATGGCAGAGGATGAAAAGCCCCTTGGGACTTATGGAACTGTAATAAGGTCGACAGGCAGTTGGTATGAAGTCCGGCTTCCTGATGGACAGATAATAAGTTGCCGTCTGAAGGGTAAATTCCGGATGAAGGGACTGCGTGCTACCAACCCTATTGCGGTAGGTGATCATGTTACCATTCTTCCCGACTCTGCCACTCCCGGCGAGGGTTCTATCACCGCCATCGAACAACGACATAATTATATCATTCGTAAATCCATCAACTTATCGAAGGAGTCGCATATTATTGCAGCCAATCTCGATCAGGCTTATCTTGTCGTTACCCTTATCCATCCACGCACCTCAACCGGTTTTATCGATCGCTTTCTGGTGACAGCGGAGGCCTATCATATCCCGGCTATCCTTATCTTCAATAAAATCGATCTATATGATCAGGAACTCTTAAAGCTCCATGACGAGGTTAGTGAATTATATCGTTCTATCGGTTATCCTTGTTATGGCGTCTCTGCCCTGGAAGGCACCGGCATCGAAGTGCTTAAAGAACAGATGAAAGACAAGGTCACCTTGTTGTCAGGCCATTCAGGTGTCGGCAAATCTCATTTGATTAATGCACTGCAACCGGGGATGACATTGAAAACCGGAACTATTTCTGATGCTCATCTCAAGGGTAAACATACCACCACTTTTGCAGAGATGTTTCCACTTTCGTTTGGAGGATATATTATAGATACCCCCGGCATCAAGGAGTTTGGATTGGTTGATTTTGAAAAGACCGAGGTAGCCGAACGTTTTCCGGAGTTTCGCAACCTAATGAATCAGTGCCAGTTTAATAACTGTACGCATGTACACGAGCCTCGTTGTGCGGTTATAAAGGCATTACATGAAGGAACCATCAGTCAGAGCCGTTATAAAAATTACATCAGCATCATTCATGATGAATATTTTGATGAGACCGACTGGAAATAAATTCTGATCATTATGCGAGTAGTTATTCAACGTGTTTCTTCTGCCACGCTTTCCATTAATAATAGTTGTAAATCGAAAATAGGGAAGGGGCTTTTGGTATTACTGGGCATAGAAGACGCAGATACCGATGAAGATATCATATGGCTTTGTGGCAAAATTAACAGATTACGTATTTTCGGTGATGCTGATGGTGTTATGAATCTCTCTGTCAATGATGTTTCGGGTGAAGTGCTTGTAGTGAGCCAATTCACCCTTCATGCTAGTACGAAAAAAGGAAATAGACCCTCTTATATTAAAGCCGCTAAACCCGAAACGGCTATCCCTCTCTATACCAGATTTATTCAACAGATGGAAATCGAACTCGGCAAGCCTATAGCCACTGGTGAGTTTGGCGCCGATATGCAAATTAGTTTGGTCAACGATGGTCCTGTTACCATCATCATCGATACGAAAAATAAAGAATAACTTGTAATTCTGGTATTCGTGTACTATTATTGTTCTTTGTTTGCGGGGAAAACATTTTCCCGCAAACGATTGTTTTCTTTCCAAAAAAATCGCTTTTATGAACCCAGAGAAAATTACAATGCAAAATGGACAGTTAAATGTCCCAAACTATCCTATTATTCCTTTCATAGAGGGTGACGGTACCGGTCCGGATATCTGGAGTGCGTCAGTTCGCGTTTTTGATGCAGCAGTAGAGAAAGCATATCAAGGTAAACGAAAAATATTCTGGAAAGAGGTTTTAGCAGGAGAGAAGGCATTCAAACAAACCGGAAACTGGTTGCCCGATGAAACACTCGATGCTTTTCGTGAAAATATTGTTGGAATTAAAGGCCCCCTTACCACTCCAATCGGAGGAGGTCTCCGTTCATTAAACGTTGCCTTACGCCAGATACTCGATCTTTATGTCTGTTTGCGTCCGGTTCGTTGGTTTACCGGAGTTCCAAGTCCCGTAAAACGCCCTGATCTTGTCGATATGCATATCTTCAGAGAAAACACAGAAGATATCTATGCCGGTATAGAATTCATGACAGGGGATGAAAAAAACAAAAAGTTAACGCGCTTCCTCATCGATGAATTGGGTGTTACACAGATTCGTTTTCCCGAAACATCATCTTTAGGCATTAAGCCTGTATCCATTGAAGGAACTGAGCGATTAGTCCGCGCAGCCATTCTCTATGCACTCGAACGTAAATTGCCAAGCGTTACCATTGTACACAAAGGAAACATCATGAAGTTCACCGAAGGTGGATTTAAGAAATGGGGTTATGCTTTAGCCGAACGCGAATTTGGTGATAAAGTATTTACCTGGGCACAATATGATAAACTGGCAGAAGCCGAAGGTCGCGAAGCAGCTGATAAGGCTCAGGCTGCAGCCGAGAAAAGCGGTAAACTGATCGTTAAAGATGTGATCGCTGATGCTTTCTTGCAGCAAATTCTTTTACGTCCAAGTGAATATTCTGTAATTGCCACACTTAATCTTAACGGTGATTATATCTCTGATGCATTAGCTGCCATGGTTGGTGGCATAGGTATTGCGCCAGGTGCAAATATTAACTATGCAAATGGTTTTGCAATCTTTGAAGCTACGCATGGTACTGCCCCTAAGTATGCCAATCTGGATAAAGTAAATCCGGGTTCTGTTATTTTATCAGGCGCTATGATGCTCGAATATATGGGGTGGACCGAAGCCGCACAACTTATCTATCAAAATGTTGAATTAGCTATCCAAAATAAAAGAGTGACCTATGATTTCCATCGTTTGATGGAAGGTGCAACCTTATTAAAATGTTCTGAGTTTGGAAGCGAAATTGTACAGAACATTTTACAGTCATAAATGGTTTAATTAGTAAATAGGTCACCATGGCAAAGCTTAAAGATAAACTAGCTGAAAAAATTGAAATCCAACGTCTACGTATCGACCATTTAATGAAAGAACATAGTCAGGTTGTTGTAGACCAAGTGACTATAGGAAAGATTATTGGAGGGATGCGCGGACTTAAATGTTTGCTCACCGATATTTCATATCTAGATCCTTATGAAGGTATTCGTTATCGCGGATATACGTTGCCTGAGGTTTTCGAAAAACTACCCAAGCCTAAAGGGGCAGAAATGCCATATGTGGAAGGATTGATTTATCTGCTCTTTACAGGAGACATCCCCACACTCCCCGAAGTATTGGACGTTGCTGACGATATCAACAAGCGACGTATCTTGCCTCGTTACGTTTATGAGGTGATTGATGCCTTCCCTTGTTGTAGTCATCCTATGACCATCTTCTCTGCAGCCATTATGACCCTTCAACGCGAATCTTTTTTCGCTAAGAAGTATCAGGCCGGCATCTCCAAAGCCGATTACTGGGATCCAATGTATGAGGATGTGATGAATATGTTGGCAAAGCTACCTGAGATCGCAACCTACATCTACGCAAAACTCTATCGTGATGGGAACCGAATTCAGTCGAATCCATTCCTCGATATGGGGGGGAACTTTGCGCATATGATGGGTAAGGCATCACCCTACGATGATGTCTCGCGTTTGCATTTCATCATTCATGCGGACCACGAAAGTGGTAACGTGAGTGCACACACAGGCCATCTTGTTGCAAGTACGTTGGCCGATGTATATCTGGCAACCGCTGCAATGGTGAATGGTTTGGCGGGTCCTTTACATGGTCTGGCCAATCAGGAGGTGTTGCGCTGGCTGCAGGAGGTGATGGATAAGATGGACGGACGTATACCGAGCGAAGAAGAGATGAAACAATTTGTTTGGGAAACGCTCAATTCAGGTCACGTTATTCCGGGGTATGGGCATGCTGTCTTGCGTAAAACCGACCCTCGTTATAGTATTCAACGCGATTTCAGCTTAAAGCATATGGCCGATGATCCAATCTTCAAATATGCTGGCTTACCATACAAAGTAGTGCCACCCATCCTGATGGAGCAGGGAAAAGCCAAGAATCCATGGCCTAATCTGGATGCGCAAACTGGTGTCATCCAATGGCACTATGGTGTGAGAGAATATGATTTCTATACCGTATTGTTTGCAGTGGGCCGTTCTATTGGTATCGCAGTAAATCTGGTTTGGGATAGAGCACTTAACTTCTCGCTCGAGCGTCCTAAATCGTTAACCACCGATATGCTCGAAGCCATTGCGAATGGCGAAGACTTACATATTCCTGATGAATAGTTATTACACAAT
>JAHEYR010000115.1 GCA_023251485.1 Bacteroidales bacterium | reverse complement strand
GGATACCAATGGTATTGAAGGTGTATTTAGGTTTATCCGTAAGTTCTGGAAGTTGTTTCACGATCAGAATAACGACTTCTCTGTTTCAGAAGAGGCTGCTACTCCTGCCGAATTGAAAGTGTTGCACCGTACCATCAGGAAGATTCAGGACGACATTGAACGTTTCTCGTTTAATACTGCCGTGAGTGCATTTATGATCTGTGTTAATGAACTGACCGATCTGAAATGTCATAAGAAAGCCGTTCTTGAGCCAATGGCAATTCTGATTTCTTCATATGCGCCTCATCTGGCTGAAGAACTCTGGAAGTTGATGGGACACGAAGGGACTATTATGGAAGCTCATTTCCCTGAGTTTAATGAAGCATTTCTGGTTGAAGATTCGGTTACCTATGCAATTTCGTTCAATGGTAAAATGAGATTTACCATGGACCTTCCAGTTGCATTGTCGGCTGCTGAGATTGAAGAGACCGTACTTGCATCACCCGAAGCGCAGAAATATCTTGAGAACAAGACTCCGAAAAAAGTTATTGTTGTCCCTAAGAAGATTGTAAATATTGTATTGGGTGCTTAATTCTTTTTGAATTATCTATCAATATATTGCGTTGACTTCACCCGTTATTCCCACCGACGAGGATAACGGGTGGCGTTAACTGATAATAAACCGGGCAATTTGTTTTTAGAAGGCGACTGTTTTTATAACAGCGCATAGGATAAGATTATTCAATAGCAGGGTGAAAAATATATAGATGATTTTCGAATAGAATTAGATTTTTTTTTGACCAGACAGGATGGAATAACAATAAATCATCTAAAGAGAGGATTCTTTTTTTTAAATATATTTTTCAGAATCCAGATTTTCAGGCAAATAGAAATGCTTCATTTTATCTCAGCAAGTTCTATGGAATTGACTAATTTCATTAATAATCTGGACTATATATTTTTGTAAACTTTTATTTTATTTAGAAAATTAACATTTGTATGCACTTTTATCCGAAAAAAAGAATGAACTTTGTAAGTTCAATTATCAAAACAAGTATTTTATGAAGTTTAATTCAGCGGTGCATTCTTTTCACATTCCGGTTTTAGGTACAGGATTTACTGTCGACACACCCATTAAGGTGGCTCAATATGGCATAGATTCTGTGATATCACTTGCCGATGACACCTTGATCGAAAAGATGCGTGAGCTTTATAGTGAGAAGTTTGGATTGCCTTTTCAAGCTATCTCCGATGCCATTGACGATTTCAGGGCTAAACGTATTACTGCCTATCTTGATATGATTGATGAGATTGTTACAAGAAAACTCGAAGAAATAAAGAATTCAATCCATAAAAAAGGTAGTGAGCTTGAGAAATATTTTGAGCTACTTCCCGACTTTTCTGCCTTAAAAGTTGAGTATCAAAAGAAATTAAGCGAATTTGGTCAAGGAAATAAAATTCAGCAATGGCTGCACCAGAATCTTAAAGCTGGCTCTATTGACGTGAATATCATGACCAAGCTGGATAAAGAGAACTATAAAGGTGGTGAAAAACTACCGGTTGAATATAATGATGCGCATGCTGCATTGCGTGGATTTGCAATGAGTAACCTTCAATCCTCCATCGTATTGTCGGCAGGGATGAATCCTCGATTGAGCAGTTACTTCGAACACTTTGATGATTTTTATCCTGATGAACAAGGAAAGCTAAAGAAAGAGATCATTCTTAAGGTCTCCGATTATCGTTCAGCACTCATACAGGGAAAATTCTTTGCAAAGAAAGGCTTGTGGGTTTCAGAATATCGTGTGGAATCGGGTTTAAATTGTGGTGGTCATGCTTTTGCTACGGATGGATTCCTGATGGGGCCAATCCTTGAGGAGTTCAAGACAAACCGTGAAACATTGATTCAGGAAATCCATGCTTTGTGTGCGAAAGCGCTTAAAGAAAAAAACAAATTCGTTCCGGAACAGCCATTACCCGTTAAGTTTACTGCACAGGGTGGCGTTGGAACGGCCAATGAACACGAATTTTTACTTCAGTATTATAATCTGGATTCAATTGGCTGGGGAACTCCTTTCCTTTTGGTTCCCGAAGCCTCGAATGTAGACGATGCTACCATCAAGCTATTAAGTGATGCGAAAGAGGACGATCTCTACTTGAGTGGAATCTCGCCTTTAGGAGTTCCGTTTAATAGTGTCAGAAATTCTACGAAGGACATCGAAAAGGAGAAACTGGCAAATGAAGGTAAGCCCGGTGCTATATGTACGAAACGGTTTCTGGTTTCGAGTAAGGAATATTCTGAAAAAATGATGTGTACTGCCTCGAAGACTTATCAAAAGAATAAGATCGAAGAACTAAAGGCGAAAGAACTTCCGGAATCCGAATTCGAAAAACAATATAACAAGATCGTTGAAAAGGCATGTCTATGCCTGGGTTTGGCATCTACGACTTTAATGGTTAATAATCTTCCTGCTGAGGGAAATTCGAGAGGCGTATCAATATGTCCGGGTCCCAATATGGCCTATTTCTCAGGCAAGTTTTCTTTAAAGGAGATGGTTGATCATATCTATGGTAGAAAGAATATCATTACACGTGAAGACAGACCTAACCTTTTTGTTAAAGAATTGTCTTCCTATTTTGATTATCTCAAAAAACAGATTGATGAAGAGGTGAAACCCATTGCTGAATCGTCATCTAAGAAGTTCCAGACATTCAAAAAGAATCTACTGGAGGGAATCGAGTACTATAAGGAGCTGTTTCACAATGGGACGAATCATCCTGCTATTGCTTGCAAAAGTGATATGCACAAACTAAACGGGTTTGAGGAACAGATCAACTCCTTACTCATACCTTCTTCATCCAAAGTTGTTAGTGAAGTTTAATACATTATAAGTATTCTCTAAAATAATCTAAAGAAAAAAGGTTGGCTCAAATATTTGGCCAACCTTTTTTGATGTCTTTATATGCCAATTATTATTTGGCAGTGAGTGAATAGGGCTTACTGTTAACGGCTACACCCCACTTTTTATTTGGTTTTGATCCCATCTTGAAGACCAGCTCTCCTCCATTGATGATATCCTGGTGCATGATAAAGGTCTGGTTCAAAGGCTTCCCATTAAGCGTCACACTCTGGATATAGATATTCTCTTTGTTCAGATTAAGTGCTTTCACTTTAAAGCTCTTTCCGTTATCCATATTGATAGAAGCCTCTTCAACGCAAGGACTTCCAATCACATATTGATTTGAACCGGGGCATACCGGATAGAAGCCAAGGGTGCTGAAAATATACCAGGCCGACATCTGTCCACAATCATCATTACCACAAAGTCCATCGGGTTTATTAAGATACATTTTATCGACGATCCTGTGAATCTGTGCCTGTGTCTTCCATGGTGCACCAGCCCAGTTATAGAGATAGGCATCGTGGTGACTGGGTTCGTTGCCATGTACATAGCTCCCCAGAATGCCATCACGCGTAATGTCTTCAGTCTCGGCAAAATACTTATCGGGCATATACATGGTAAATAATGAGTCGAGATGGTTGATAAACTTTGTCTCGTTGCCCGAAAGCGAAATGAGTGACTTGGGGTCTTGAGGGATATATAATGAATAGTTCCACGAATTCCCTTCAGTAAAACCTTCACCGGAAGTACGCATAGGGTCGAAAGGAGTCTTCCAGCTACCATCCTTCATCTTTGCTCTGATGAAACCAGACGATTTATCGCAAAGGCTGAGATAACTCATCGCTCTTTTCGAAAACTCTTTCTCAATCTCTGTCTTACCCATCGCTTTTGCCATTGTAGCAATACACCAGTCGTCGTAAGCATATTCCAATGTCATCGACGCACCTTCATTGCTCGACTCGAAAGGCACATAGCCATATTTAAGATAGTCGCCTATGTTATCATAACTTTGATGACGGGCTGTATTCACACAGGCTTCAAGTGCCTTTTCTGCATCGAAACCCTTAATCCCTTTCATGTAGGCATCCACAATAACGGGGACTGCATGATATCCAATCATACACCAGTTTTCATTTCCGAAGTGTGACCAAACCGGAAGAAGCTTATGAACGCTCTGGGCGTAATGTGCCAGCATTGAATTGACCATACCTGCATCACGTGTAGGCTGTATGATCGTATAAAGCGGGAAGAGTGCTCTGTATGTATCCCACAACGAGAAAGTGGTATAATTAGTGAATCCATCTGCTTTGTGGATGTTGTGGTCCAATCCCCGATAAGATCCATCGACATCCATATATTCAGAAGGGCTGATGAAGGCATGATACATCGAAGTATAGAAGTCGCTTTTCAACTCCTCGGTACCCGAAATAGTGATTTTATTCAACTCTTTCTCCCAGCTGGTACGGGCATCTTTACGAGCCTGATCAAAGTTCCAATGTGGTAATTCTGCATTGAGATTCTTGATGGCTCCATCGGTGCTGACAGCCGAAATAGCAAACTTTACTTTGATAACTTCTTTGTCGGCAGTAGAGAAGTCGAAGAAGGCCTTCATGTTTTTTCCAGCCATCTCAGGGAAGTTATCTTCCTGATTAAACTTTCTCCAACCTCCTTTATAAAGTAGCTTCTCATCATTTTTGCAACCATAATGTTTGATTGGCTTAGAGAACGTAATGGCAAAGTAGAGATAGTTGGTTCGGGCCCAACCTCTGGTAATACGGTATCCGGTAATCAACGTGTCGTTTTCAACACGGACATACGACCAGAGAACTTTACCGTCATAGTTATAAATGCCATGTGTTAGGTCGAGAATGATATGTGCGCTATCTGTTTTTGGGAATGTATATTGATGAAATCCAACTCTTGGCGAAGCTGTTAACTCGGCCAGGATATTGTAGTCGTTGAGTAAAACGCTATAGTATCCCGGTTCTGCTTTCTCTGTGGCATGCGAGAACTGTGAACGATAACCGCTTCTTGGTTTATCGGCTGTGCCGGGGTTTAGCTTTAATTTTCCAACCGTAGGCATGATCAGAAAATCTCCCAGATCGGAGTGACCGGTACCACTGAAATGGGTATGGCTAAAACCTACGATTGTTTTATCGGTATATTGATATCCTGCACAATAGCGGTATACATTTTTGTTATAGGCTCCGTTACTTGAATATGGAATCGTATCTGTGTCGGGGCTCAGCTGAACCAATCCGAAAGGGGCACAAGCTCCCGGAAATGTATGTCCCATTTCTTGGGTTCCGACAAAGGGGTTTACATACGTGTAGGGAGTTTTCGCGTTTGGGGTTGTCTGTGCCTCAATGGATGCGGGAATAGCAAAGAGGGCTAGAACGAAAACAGAAATGAAGAACAGTGATTTCTTTCTCTTTTTGTGAAGTGTTGGTAATGTCATTGTTTTGGGTTGTTTTAAATCGATCGGTTAGATGCGTTTGATGATGATTCAAAATTAAGAATAGCTTTGGTATATATACCGAAAAATTGATAATTGTTGCTTTTATTCCTTAATGCCTTTTATTGTAGTACAAAAAAAGCAGGCTTTTATAGGAAGCCTGCTTTTTTATCATTCAGAATATTGTTTATGATTAGATAGCAATTTTGATCTTTTGTCCGGCTTTTACACCTTCTTCGCCAATATTATTCAGACTTTTCAGATCTTCTACTGAAGTTCCTTTATACTTTTTGGCGATTTTCCAGAGGTTATCTCCTTTTTGAACAGTATAGGTTGTATATTTTGCCTTACCCTGTTCTTTTTGAGGTTCAGCTTTCTTTTCTTTTCCTTTGTTTTTAACAGGCTCCTCTTTAGCCGGAGTACCAACAAGTGTTAGTTTCTGTCCGGGTTTGAGGTTCTCACCTATCTTTTCATTCAAACTTTTAAGCTCGTTAACGGAAAGGCCAACTTTACGTGAAATAGTAGAATATGAATCACCCCCTTTCACGGTATAAGTCGTAGGAGACTCTTTCTGAGGGGCTGCTTCTTTCTTTTTAGAACTATGCTCTTTAACAACGGCTACTTCTTCTTGTTGAGGTGCGCTGTTTCCAGAAACAATCAACTTCTGTTTAGGAACGATCGTTCCTTTTTTATTCAGGTTATTCCATTCTTTCAAATCTGCTATCGAAACATTATATTTAGTAGCAATCTTCTGAAGCGATTCACCTGGTTTTACAGTGTGATATTCCGGACTATCCGCTTTCTTCGTATTCTTAGATGAAACCTTTGTAGCTGGTTTGTCCTCTGCAATTTCCTTTTTACCTTTCTTTGGTTTTTCTTCTGCTAAAGCAGGTTCTTCGTCTTCAACATAGATTCTGAGCATCTTACCTTTTGGAAGTGAATTCCTTTTAAGATGGTTCCAGCTTTTTATATCAGAAGCGTTTACACCATAGATTTTTGCAATCTGATCAATTGTTTGATTCTTCTTTACAAAATGATATTTTAAAATAGGAGCAGTTTTAGCCGCTTCTAATGGAACTGCCTTATTTTTCATAGCCTGAGTAAGCGATTGCATCTCTACCTTAGCTACTGATTTTTGACTATCCAACACTTGCTGTAAAGGCTTTCCAATGGTCATATAACTATCAGAACTCGTTCTGTCTCTATTGATAATTATTCGTTGATTGGTACGGACACCCTTTTTCCGTAGATTATTCCACATGCGAATATCGTTGGCCGAGACACCAAATTTTTCGGCAATAGTATTAACCGTCTCTTGCTTTTTTACATAATACAGAAAACTTTCCTGACTATGGTTGAGCTGGGTTATGATGTTCTCTTTATCCTGTTGTAGCTTTTGTTGGTTATAAGCATACAGCGCAGTTTCATTATTTACAAAATCAGGAACGAGGTTCTTGGGTAAACGGAGAAAATAAGTTTTGTCTTTGGTTGAAGGAATCACACCTTTTCTGTATGATGGGTTCAAAAAGAGTAACTCCTCTTTCGAAATGTTAAGCTTTTCTGAAAGAACATCAAAAGTTAAGAAGTCTTTTACCGCTACGGTATCAATTTCGTGATATTTGTAGATCGGCATAATTGGAAACAGGTTATGGTCTGCAGCATGATGCATCACATACGTTACCGCAATAAATGCAGGTACATATCCTCTGGTTTCTTTCGGTAAGTAAGGACTAATTTGCCAGAAATCGGTCTTGCCTCCTGAACGGCGAATCGCTTTTGCAACATTGCCCGGTCCTGAGTTATACGAAGCTAAAACGAGCAACCAGTCTTTATGAATTTTGTATAGATCTTTTAAATGTTTACAAGCAGCAATGGTCGACTTATAAGGATCGCTTCTATCGTCAACATAAGAGTTAACGTCCAGACTATATTGTCTACCGGTTCCATACATAAACTGCCATAATCCACCAGCGCCGACAGGAGAGCGGGCAATCGGATTTAATGCAGATTCAACGATAGCGAGATATTTCATTTCAAGCGGAATACCATAACGATCTAACAGCTCCTCCATCATTGGAAAATAGAGTTGTGCCAAACCAAGCATCCGTTGTGTCAGATTTCTTTTTCTAACAGCATATAACTCAATCATATCTTTAACCTGCCTATTGTAAACTAATGGAATAGGAGAGGTCTTGCTGAGTTGTGATATTCTATCCGTATATATTTCGTCTGAATAGAAGGGAACAAAATCTTTAGCAAAGTTGTGGATGTTATTATAGTTTACATCGTAGAGGCTATTCGACTTATCAAAAAACTGCAAGTTTGCCAAACTGTCAAGCATGGCAGCCACCGGGTTATCCTGGAGCTTATGAAAAGGAATAGCTGTAGTGTCGATCTTCTCTTTACTTGGCTCAACCTGTGCTGTAGCGGCAAATCCAATTAACGTAAATAATAACAAAAAATAGTGAGTGTAATGCTTCATGCCTTATAGAAAACCTTTTAGGGTGTGTAATTCTGTACTGTGTGTTAAAGATACCACAAAATTATATGTTTTATCCCGCTTTTAATAGTAAATTTAGAACTATTAACATTAAAAAAGCGGGTATAAATCTGCATTTAAAATAAGTCAGTGGAACTGAAACAATAATTAATGCAATTATAATGAATATAATAACCCGATTCACAAAAAAGGCCCACTCATTGAGTAGGCCTTTAGAATTAATCGATTTATTATTTTCCACAACTGCATCCACATCCGCAGCTGTCGTTGTTTTTTAAGATACCAAGTTCGTAACCAACTTTTGTGAAGGCAGCGATACAACGATCAAGATGTGCTACTTCATGGCCCGCTGAAAGCTGAACACGGATACGTGCCTGACCTTTGGGTACGACAGGATAATAGAATCCTGTAACATAAATTCCCTCTTCAAGTAAGCGGGTAGCAAACTCCTGAGAGAGTTTTGCATCGTATAGCATTACAGCACAAATAGCCGACTGCGTTGGCTTGATGTCGAATCCGGCTTCCACCATTTTCGAAACGAAATAGGCAGTATTTGAATGTAGCTTATCTTGTAACTCATTGGTTTCGCTCATCATGTCGACCATTCTGATTCCGGCAGCGGCAACCAGTGGAGGAATAGAATTGCTGAAAAGATAAGGGCGCGAACGTTGACGTAGCAATTCGATGACCTCTTTTTTTCCTGTCGTGAAACCACCAATAGCACCACCAAAAGCTTTTCCAAGCGTTCCGGTAATGATTTCGGCCTGTCCTTTGCAATTGAAGAGCTCGGTAACGCCTCTTCCGGTTTGTCCGACCACACCTGCTGAGTGCGATTCGTCAACCATCACCATGGCATCATATTTATTAGCCAATTCGATGATTTTATCCAGTGGAGGAACATTGCCGTCCATAGAGAAAACGCCATCTGTAACGATGAGACGATAACGCTGAGCCTGAGCTAGTTTAAGTTGTTTTTCCAGGTCGGTCATGTCGGCATTAGAATAACGATAACGAACTGCCTTGCATAAACGAACTCCGTCGATGATAGAAGCATGATTTAGCGAATCGCTGATGATCGCATCTTGCTCATTTAATAGCGGTTCGAAAACACCTCCGTTTGCATCAAAGCAAGCAGCATATAAGATAGTGTCTTCAGTACCAAAAAACTCGGCGATTTTTGCCTCCAATTGTTTGTGAAGATCTGAAGTCCCACAAATAAAACGAACAGACGACATACCATAACCATGTGTGTCGAGTGCTTCTTTTGCCGCAGCAATTAATTGTGGATTATTTGATAGTCCTAAGTAGTTATTCGCACAGAAGTTTAAAACCTCTTTTCCGGTACTTACTTTAATTTCGGCGCCCTGTGGTGAAACGATAATACGTTCATTCTTATAAAGGCCGGCCTCTTTAATATCGGCTAACTCTTTAGTAAGATGTTCCTTAAAGCTGG
>JAHEYR010000322.1 GCA_023251485.1 Bacteroidales bacterium | reverse complement strand
AAGTTGTTCTTCAGGCGAGAGTTGTTGATGGGTCGTGGCTGCAGGTTGGATGATGAGTGTACGAACATCACCTACATTGGCCAGGTGACTAACCAGTTCGAGACTCTCGACTACCTTCTTGGTATCTTCCAACGAACCTTTTACAGAGAACGAAAGCACACCACCAAATCCGTTTTGCAAGTATTTTTTTGCCAGTTCATGATTTGGATCGCCTTCCAGTCCCGGATAACTTACCTCAACAACTTTTGGATGTGCCTTTAACCATTTAGCCAGCTCCAGTGTGTTGTATGCAATACGTTCTACCCGTAAAGATAGTGTTTCCAGTCCTTGTATCAAAAGGAAAGAGTTAAACGGACTGATGGCAGGACCCCAATCGCGCAATCCCTCAACACGGGTTTTGATGATATAGGCCAGATTGCCAAAAGTTTCAAAGAACTTCAATCCATGATAACCTTCACTAGGTTCAGTAAGTTGAGGAAACCGTCCATTGTTCCAGTTGAAGTTGCCACCATCGACAATGACACCCCCTAAACTTGACCCATGACCACCAATCCATTTTGTAGCCGACTCCACCACGATATTAGCACCGTGTTTCAGTGGCTGGCATAGATAACCACCTGCACCGAATGTATTGTCTACTATGATGGGAATACCATATTTTTCGCCCAGCTGTTTGAATGCCTCAAAGTCGGGAATGTTGAAGCCGGGATTACCGATTGTCTCGAGATAAAAAGCCTTTGTTTTATCATCGATTAGCTTCTCAAATTCAGCAGGATCGTTGTTCGGACTAAATCTGCCTTCGATCCCAAACTTTTTGAAAGCCACCTTAAACTGATTGTACGAGCCACCATAGAGATAAGGCGAAGTGATGAAGTTGTCACCGGCATCGAGAAGCGTGTTCAGGGCCAGCAGTTGTGCCGAGTGTCCTGAAGCCGTTGCCACAGCCGCAATACCTCCTTCGAGTGCTGCAATACGTTGTTCAAAGACATCGGTGGTTGGGTTCATCAGTCGGGTATAGATATTTCCAAATTCCTGTAGACCGAACAGACGAGCTGCATGGTCTGAATCTTTAAAAACATAAGAAGTGGTTTGATAGATGGGTACTGCGCGCGACAAAGTTGTTGGGTCGGCTTGTTGATAACCTGCGTGAACCTGTAAGGTCTCGAAACGATATTTATTTGTTGAACTCATAATTGACAGTTTTTTGATAATTGAAAAATGATGCTGATTTGATAAGCTTTGTTGTTATTTATTCATTCGGGTAATTTGTGAAGTGTAACGCTCAGCGGGTGAAATAATATGATCTCTTTTTTGTTGAGCGAAAATCTCAGGGGTGGGATAAACTTCAGTTGAGCTGAATTTAAAAGTTGTCGTGGAGGCTAATCTTGTCGAAGCCGTTGAGAATCCTTATGGATCATCTCATTACAACTATTTTTGTTTATACCACAATACCGTAGACTGCCTTTGGGAAGGTAGCATGATTCGTCAGGACTTATACGGATAGAAAGTCCCGACTATCGCATTCGTGGAATGAAAGATAGACAACAGTAGAAAGCAGAAGTAGAAACTTGTTGAGTGATTTTGGAGCAGGTAGCCTGCTGATCGGAAAAGGATGCAGTGGTTTTCATCTGTATGTTATTAATTTATAATTTCCGCAACATGCGGATTAGGTTTTAGCACCTTTCAGGTTTCTGGCCTGAGGTTGCTAGAGGTTCGCAGAGCCTATTCTCTCCCCTCTTCTTTATAAACCAAACATCCTTTTTAATGAGGACATTTTAGTAATTCGATGTAGCAAAATTAAATACTTTTTTTGAATCTGCGACAAAAGAATGAAAATATTTTTAGAATACGTCTTAATAAGGATTAAATACGTTTATATTCAATGATATAATCATTTTTATTTGGATAGTAAAATTTCAACTTCATCTTCTTCCGGTTTCAAAAATTACAACTCTCGATTCAAAATAAACGACAAAAATATATCTGCCATACCCTTAAGATAAAATGAAAGGATAATGAAGAAATGGAATAAGGATACTCCAAAGAAACCACATCCATGAAATAAGGGTTAAGGCTATTTTATGGGTACCTAAAGTATGTTTAAAGGGTGTTTAATGGATATCTAGATACCAATTAAACATACTTTAAATACCGGTTAAAGAAGTTTAAAACATGTTTTACCCTTATTCTATGGATGGAGCATTCTTATTCTATCCTTATTGTATCTTTTGTTCATCTCTTCTTCTTCTGACGCTGGTAGGGTCTGGTTCTGGGAGGAATATTTCAAAAAAAGATATTAACATGATGAAAATTTCAAAAAACTGATAAATAGACACATCTTATTGACCAATCCGTAGGGTCGGTTTTTTTTAAGCCAATAATCTTTCCATTTCTTTCACCTACATTTCACAAAACTTTATGTATTTTTGAGTATTAATTGAATAGATAATGATTGACAAAAAGAGTTTGACTGAACGTGATATCTGTACTAAGTTTATTACGC
>JAHEYR010000321.1 GCA_023251485.1 Bacteroidales bacterium | reverse complement strand
CCTTTTGAGAGGCATGTGCAAAGCGGCCGGTTTGGACGCAAGATATGTTTGGATCGGCACACGCATTATTCCTTATTCTCTGAAAGCTACGCCCATACCTGGTTTATTTAACCACATGATTTGTGCAGTGAAAATTAATGGCCAGTGGGTATTCCTCGACGGAACAGATAATATACTTCCTTATGGTGCTATCCCCAATGCTATTCAGGGAAAAGATGCGCTTATTTCGGGCGATGCAGATCATTATGAAACCGTTAAAATACCTGTTATCAAAAGCGATGTAAGTATGATCCTTGACAGCAGCCGCGTACAGGTTTCGGATGGAACCATGAAGGGAAATATTTCCATACAATTGAGTGGCTTCAATGCCTGGGGCATCAAGTCTATTTTGAAATATAAAAATGACAAGGAGAAAGAAGAAACCTTTAATTCCATCACAAAAAGAGGAAGTAATAAATACCATCAAACATCGTTTGACTATAAAGTTTTTGACGATCCGGCAAAAGAGGTCGTAATCAATGCCGATTTTGAATTACCAGATTATGTGCGCAAAGCAGGTAAAGATTATTACATCAATCTAAACTTATTGCGCCGTACCGTTGGCGACAATTCGGACCTTACAGATAGAACAGCTCCTATTGAAAGAGACTTTAAAGAAGTAGAAAAACAGGTAGTCGTTTTGGATATTCCACAGGGATATAAAGTGAGCCATTTGCCTGATGCCAAACATGAAAAAGTGGAGGGCGTAGGAAGCTACAATATCAATTATGTAACCGACGGCAAAACAGTAACGCTATCAAAAGAAATCAAGATGGACGCACTTTATATAGAACCAAACCAATTCAAAGATTTTGACAAATTGGTTTCGGCCATGCAAAATAATTACAAAGAATCCATTGTACTTACACAAGAATAATTCAACCAAAATATCCGATGTCATTAACTTAGTGAACCCTGTATCAATTATGACTTCGACAAGCTCAGTCACCGCGGTTCATTGAGCTCACCACGGTCATTGAGCTTGTCGAAATGACAACAACAAGGTCTAATGACATTACCAAAACATCTGAAAAACAGAATAAAAATGATACTTAATAATCTCAAAGGCTTGTTACTTGCACCTGTATTTCTGGTTGGGAATAATCTCTATGCGCAAACGTATCAATGGAATGAGTCCCCGAAAGTAGAAGCCGTTCCTGATTCGTTCAAAAAAGAATCGGCCGTATTTTTACTGGATAAAAGAGAGCTCAAATATATTCCTCAGGAAAAGGATAAAGGTGTGGATGTTTACAGAACAGTTCACCGCATCGTAAAATTACAGGACGATAAAGGGATCGAGTATTTTAATAAAATGACTGTTGCGCCCTCATCGGGTGGCTCCATTATAGAAGTAAAAGGACGGACTATAAAAGCGGATGGAAAAGTTATCAATCTTAAACAAGATCAGATACGAACCAAAGCGAATGAAAATGGTGACGAACAATACCATCTTGCATTTGAAGGCATTGAAATTGGCGATGAAGTAGAGATGTTTTATATCGAAAAAAGAGGGTTAAGCTCTTTTGGGTCGGAAATAATGCAGACAGGATTGCCTGTTGTACATGCAAGTTTTAAACTTGTCATTCCTTCGTTTTGGATTTATGATACGAAGGGGTACAATGGTTTCCCGAATGCAAAAGACACCGTTATCGGCAAACAAAGAATTTATACGGCAGACCAATATAATGTTGACGCAATTGACGAAGAACCTTATAGTGACTTAACGCCTAATCTTCAAAGAGAGGAATTCAAACTAAGCTATACAGAAGAAAGCAAGTCGAGGCTTTACACATGGAATGATTTGGTGAAGAATATATATACAAACAGCTATTCCTTTACTGATAAGGAGTTGAAGGCTGTTAATAAATTTATAGAACCACTTGATCTCGATAAAAAAACATCAGAAGAAAAGATAAAAGCGATTGAAGCCGCTATCATAAAGGATATCGTTTACGACGAAGAAATGCGTGGCGATGCTTACAACAACTTAAGCCTTTTGCTGGAAAAGAAAACGGGCAATGAATCTGGTGTTGTAAGATTATTTATAGCATGTTTTCAGTTGGCAGGTGTCAAACATGAACTGGGCCTTACTTCCAACAGATTTCAATTACCATTGGACGATAAGTTTGAAAACTGGCAGCGCCCTGAAATTTATGTGTTTTATTTCCCCGATACCAAACAATATTTAACGCCATTAGAAACAACGCTTCGCTATCCGATGATATCAATTGGCATCAGAGAAAACTACGTTGTATTTTGCAAGATAACGACTGTAGGAACATTGACTTCAGCAATTGCATCAGTGAGAAAAATTCCGAAATTGGATATGAGTGAAAGCAGTAACGACCTGAACGCTGATGTTACTTTCGATAAATCGTCGATGACACCACTTATTAAAATGACAGATAGCTACAGAGGTTATCTGGCTGTGGGCATAAGAGAGTATGTTACTTTAGTTACAAAAGAT
>JAHEYR010000320.1 GCA_023251485.1 Bacteroidales bacterium | reverse complement strand
AACATATCCAAATCAAATATTAGTCTACAATTATAAGACAGGTTCATGGGCAATTAACGATGATTGCGCAACGGTATTTGGATACTTTGAGCAGGGAACTGATTTAACATGGGCTTTGTCTGATCCTTTACAGTGGTCAGATGCTAATTTTGATTGGAATAGTAGTGTAATTCAAGGCCAGCATAGAGAAATTCTTTATGGAACCCCCGAAGGATTTGTACTTATTTTGGATACCGAAGTATCCCGTAATGCTCCGGCCATGCAGATAACTAACATTACTTACAACGGTAATAATACCCTCACTCTTACTATCATAAGCCATAATTTAACGAGTTCTCCGATAGAATTTGATTTTGATTATGATTTCATATTACTTGAATATGTTGAAGGCGATTCTGCTACAATGACTGCTTTAAATGATAAAATATTTGCAGTCGATCAGGTGTTAACTGCCAACACTATTGTGATTGTTGTTCCTGGTTTGCTTTCAGGTACCTATAATGGCGGCGGAACTGCTGCACGCGTATCAAACATTCAGATAAAGACTAAACAGTGGAACCCGTATGTTGAGGAAGGAAGGAATTTCTACTTAGCACGTGTTGATTTTGGAGTAGTAAGAACTACTACCGGAGAAATCAATGTTGATTATTATCCATCGTCTACGAATGTATCAATGATTGATGGCGGAGTTCAAACTGGTTCTATAATGGGAACAAGCGTTTTAGAGACTTTTCCATATGACCCTGCACTATATCCACTGGAGCAATTTCAGGAAATATTATGGCATCCTATATATTTTCAATCCACAGGAGAGTTCATTCAATTGGGTATTTCATTCGATCTTAATCAAATGCTTGACCCAAATATTTCTTTGGAGCATTTTGAAATTCAAGGAATGGTTCTTCATACACAATCAACGTCGGAAAGGTTGCAATGATATCAATAATCTTACCTGTTTTAATTTTGTTTATGAGCGCATGGTCATCGTGTGTTGATTTTCATCCTATCCGAAAAAGTGCTAAAAAGAATACAATTCACCATGGGTATATTGAAATGCCATCGAAGTCTGATGACTATGAACCAGGTAAAAAATATAAAGAACCAGATTATAAAAACCTCTATGATTTTCTCGATGTAGAGTCATTTAGAAATGAAATCAAAGAAATACAAGATCAACAAATTCTAATAGAAAGTAAAAAATCCTGGTATAGGAAATTCATCACTCTGCTATCTCCTTTTACAATAGGGGAAAAGGACTAATATGCCACTGCAAGATGCTGATCAATATGGTGCATTTATACAAACAACTCAGGTTTGGGATGTCGCGCAGCTTTTGGACGTTGATGTTTCGAGTGATGCTTTTAAGGAATTGCTTGTACGCTTATATCAACAGGTTAATAATATTGCGAACATTCTTAATATAAAAGATACCGGACAATATCAGCTATCTGAGTTTGTTAATGGACAATTGTTTTTCAGTAATCCTTCATTGAGTTCTGGTACTGCTCAGGCTCCAGAAGATAGACAGGTGCTACGTAAAGTTATTAATTTTGGCACATTACCGAATACGGGTACAAAGAATGTAGCACATGGCATAACCTGCAATGTGACTACTTCTTTTACCCGTATCTATGCATGCGCGACAGACCCTGTCAATAAGCTGTACGTTCCTATTCCGTATGCCTCACCCACTGATGCAAATGAGATTGAGTTGAAAGTTGATGGAACAAATGTCACTATTATAACTGGATCCAATAGAACTGGTTTTACAATCACCTATGTGGTTCTTGAATATCTTCAAAGTTAAGGAGTATAGAATGGTCAGCGATATTATAAATGTTGGAAAAACTTTATTCGGTGGCATTTCGGGAGCAATAAAAAAGCGTAGAAGGAAGAAAAGAGAAAAAAAAGCTCTGAAACAACAACAAAGTGGATGCGGACCTGGTGGATGCAACCTAAATTCTTCTCAAAAATCTGCTTCGATGCCACAAGGTATAAATCCAACGGGATCAAAAGAGGGAGGATATCAACATACTCCTAATTTATATAGCCCTGAACAACAGGATACTTTAAATTATCTATTAAATCAGGGCAGAACAAATCTACAAAATCCGTATGCAGGATTCGAGCCTATAGAAGCTCATGCAAAGAATAAATTTCAGAGCCAATCTTTACCCAGTCTTGCCGAACGATTTACTGCATTAGGCGGATCTGATACTGGTGCATCAAGCGATTTCGCAGGAATGCTTGGTGGGGCGCAATCAGAATTCGACCAAGGTATAGCTGCATTGAGGTCAGATTACGGAAATCAAAGCCAAGATAGAGCTTTAAATCTACTACGGCTAGGTCTCACGCCTCAGACCGAATTGAAGTATTTTGATGAGCAACCAAATGCTCCATCAGCTGGAGCTCAAATATTTGAATCGGGTGCCAAAGCCTTAGAGAATTATTTTGGTTCGGGTGGTGATTTTGGCGTAGGAAATTGGAGAGCTAATAGGGCAAATAAACCCCAGCA
>JAHEYR010000319.1 GCA_023251485.1 Bacteroidales bacterium | reverse complement strand
TTGATCGATCTTCGTACTAAATTCCCTGACATCACTGGTAAGCAAGCCGAAAACACATTGGTTAAGGCAGATATCACCATCAATAAAAACATGGTTCCTTTCGATAGTCGCTCTCCATTTACTACATCAGGTTTCCGCGTAGGTACGCCAGCGGTTACTACCCGTGGTTTAAAAGAGGAACACATGCCTATTATTGTTGACCTGATCGACGAAGTTCTTTCTAATATCAACGACGAATCTGTTGTTGAAACAGTAAAAGTCAAGGTGAACGAATTAATGTCTGAATTTCCATTATTCGCCTGGTAATTCATCATTCCAGCATATTACAGAGAACCGTAGCCTTGCGTTACGGTTCTTTTTTTATTATATTTGTATACTATCTATACTAACTATTCAAACTTCGGGTTTAAGTTATTGTTATGTTTTTGTGAATGATCTAAATATTGCAACCAGATTGTTAAATTTGATACAAATTAGGCCATGAAAACAATTTATTTAGTAAGGCACGCCAAAGCTGCGTTGGGTAATCCCAACAATCCGGACATGGATAGGCCTTTGCTCGAAAAAGGATTGAAAAGGACTAAACGGATCATTGACTTTTTGCATTCTGAGATGACTTCGGTAGATTTGATCATTAGCAGTCCGGCTGTCAGGGCACTGGAGACAGCTAAGGTTTTAGCCTATGCGCTTAACTATCCGATTGAAGAGATCAAACAAGAACGGGCTATTTACTTTGGCGATGCTGAAAAAATAGGAGATCAGTTTTATGATATTTCTCCATCTATTAATTACCTGATGGTAGTGGGACATAATCCGGCCATCACTAACTTTGCAAATCTATTTTTACCACACCCTATTGATTATCTTTCTACATCCGGAGTAGTGTGTATTGAGCTGGATACAGATAATTGGGAGGAGGTTTTAATTGCAAAACATAACATCAAGTTTTTGGCGACTCCTAAGATGCTTAAAAACCATATTGAAGAATAAGGCTGATCAATGGTATCATAAATAAAATTAATGTAATCTATTCATGGTTAAGAAGAAATTAAAACCACTTGTTCAACATATTAATCGAGAAATCAGTTGGTTATTCTTTAATGAGAGAGTGCTTCAGGAGGCAGAAGACGAAACGAACCCGTTGATAGAGCGGATGAAGTTTCTGGGGATTTATTCTAATAATCTGGATGAATTTTTCCGTGTTCGTGTGGCGACTATTAATAGAATGGTAACGCTCAAGAAAAGCGAAACCATCATGAGCTATAGTCCGCCCAAATTATTGAAACGGATTGCAGAGATTGATGCCAAACAGGAGAAACAATTTGCTGCTTGCTATGTAAATATTGTAAATGCACTGGCAGATCAAAACATATTCATTGTCAACGAAAAGAGCCTCACCCCTACCCAGGGTGGTTTTGTAAGAAGTTATTTCAGAGAACACATCCGTCCGGTCATTTTTCCAATGATGCTCGATGCATTGAAAGACCCCAACACATTGCAGGACGACAGCATCTATCTCACTGTTGTATTGGAAGATAGCACCGGAAAGACCAAAGAACATCTTGCATTAATCAGGGTGCCGACTAAAAACGTCCCGCGTTTTCTGATTTTACCTCCATCGGGTGATAAAAAATATATCATTTTGGTCGACGACGTGATCCGGTATTGTCTGGTCGATGTCTTTTCCATCTTTGGATATGACACCTTCAATGCCTATACCATAAAGTTCACAAGAGATGCTGAGCTTGAACTCGATAATGATGTATCGAAGAGCTTCTTAGAGATTATTTCACAAAGTTTAAAACAACGGAAGGCTGGGTTACCGGTTCGCTTTATCTATGATAACACGATGCCCTCGTCGGCATTGGCCAAAATAAAACGGAAACTTAAGATCTCAAAAGCTGATACCGTCACATTAGGGGGACGTTATCACAACTTCAAAGACTTTATGCACTTCCCTAATATTGGAGGGAAAGAACTTGAATACGAGCCCCTTCCGCCATTGTCGCACCCTCGTCTTCCCGGAAACACCAGCCTTTTCACCGTGATAAAACAGCGCGATGTCTTGCTGCACTACCCGTATCAATCGTTTCAATATATCATCGACTTGTTGCGCGAAGCTTCGATAGATCCAAAGGTGAAATCGATCTACACCACCATCTACAGGGTAGCGCGAAATTCGAGTGTGATGAATGCCTTGATCAACGCGGCTCGCAACGGAAAAGATGTCACTGTATTTATGGAATTGCAGGCTCGTTTTGATGAAGAGACGAATATCTACTGGACCACTCGCCTACAAGAACAGGGGGTTAAGATTGTACATAGTATTCCGGGCTTTAAGGTCCATTCAAAGCTGTTGCTCATTGGCCGTTTTGAAAATAAACGGATGGAGTATTATGCTAATGTGGCCACCGGAAACTTTAACGAAGACACAGCACGCGTCTATACCGACGATAGTTTGCTGACTTCTAACCCGGCAATAACACTTGAAGTATTGAAGATATTCGAACTTTTTA
>JAHEYR010000318.1 GCA_023251485.1 Bacteroidales bacterium | reverse complement strand
TTATTTGTATTCAATTTATCCATTCTGTCAATCAACTTCTTTACTTCAGCAGGCTGTGCACCTGCTGCTACAGCTTGCTTCTCAAAATCAGCAGTCGACATACCATCAGCAGTTAATTTTGCCTTCATCTGTGCAACCTGTTCATTCGATAAGTCATCAGCCTTCAATGTCTTTAATTTGGCCGGATCGATAGATTGAGCCTTAAGTTGAAGGGATAATAAGCAAATACCCAATAAGATAAATAGAGATTTAAAATAATTCATACAAAATAAACTTTAAATAATAATATGCAGTGTAAAGGTGAAAAGCACCGAAAAGTGAAATAACAAAATATGGCTTAATATCTGTAGTGATCAGGTTTGTAAGGGCCTGAAACAGGAACGCCAATATAATCGGCTTGTTCTTTTGATAACACGGTAAGTTTAACCCCTAATTGTTTCAGGTGTAAACGTGCAACTTCTTCATCAAGATGTTTAGGCAGACGATATACCTCTACTGCCAAATCATGTTGCCATAACTCTAATTGTGCCAAAGTTTGATTGGTGAAAGAGTTACTCATAACGAATGAAGGATGTCCGGTAGCACAACCTAAGTTTACTAGGCGACCTTCAGCAAGTAGGAAAATACTATGACCATCTTCGAAGAAATATTGATCAACCTGAGGTTTAACCTCCTGGCGAACGATATCTTTCGCTTCATTTAATAGATCTACCTGAATCTCATTATCGAAGTGCCCAATATTACAGATGATAGTTTGATCTTTCATCTGGCGCATGTGTTCCAATGTGATGATGTCTTTATTACCGGTAGTGGTAACGTAGATGTTTCCTTCTGGTAAAGTATCTTCAATAGGCTTCACTTCAAATCCTTCCATCGCAGCTTGTAGCGCACAGATAGGATCGATTTCGGTAATGATAACACGGGCACCATAAGCACGCATAGAACGAGCTGATCCTTTACCTACGTCGCCATAACCACAAACCACAACAACTTTACCGGCAATCATAACATCAGTCGCACGCTTGATACCATCGGCCAGCGATTCGCGACAACCATAAAGGTTGTCAAACTTGCTCTTGGTAACTGAGTCGTTAACATTGATGGCAGGAACAAGCAATTTGCCCTTCTCCATCATCTGATACAGACGGTGAACTCCGGTTGTAGTCTCTTCAGAAACACCTTTCCATTCAGCAACTGTACGGTGCCAATGCGTTGTATCTTCAATATAGAACGAACGAAGTGTTTTATAGATAGCAGCTTCTTCAGCATTTTTAGGTTGATATTCTAAAAGCTTAGAATCATTTTCAATATCATATCCAAGATGGATTAAGAGGGTAGCATCACCACCATCATCAACTATAAGGTTTGGACCTTTGTCGCCGGGGAAGGTTAGTGCCTGAGCCGTACACCACCAATACTCTTCGAGGGATTCGCCTTTCCAGGCAAATACAGGAACACCAGCAACCGCAACAGCGGCAGCAGCATGATCTTGTGTAGAGAAGATGTTACAACTACACCAGCGAACATCAGCTCCTAGTTCGACTAGTGTTTCGATTAAAACAGCAGTCTGAATTGTCATGTGAAGAGAGCCTGTAATTCTGGCTCCTTTAAGAGGTTTCTGTCCGGCATACTTGGCACGTAAGGCCATTAATCCGGGCATCTCTTTCTCTGCAATATCTAATTCCTTGCGGCCCCAGTCGGCAAGACTGATATCGGCTACTTTGTACTGTATGGTTTTATCTTCTGAAGTTTTATGCATTATGATTTACGTTAACTAGTTAAAGACTAAATTCCTTTTTGAGTTGATCTACATAATCCAACTCTTCCCATCCAAAGAATTTAACAGGCTTTAGATGAGATTGGGTATTGTTTTTATCCCCATTTTGTTGTGCATTATAGAATTCGACTTCTTGCGTATAAGGTGTACGACCAAAGTGACCATAAGATGCTGTGGGTGAAAAGATTGGGTTTTTTAAACCAAAACGTTTAACAATTGCAAAAGGGCGAAGATCAAACACATTCTGTACCTTTTTAGCAATTTCCCCATCAGATAATAATTTACCTGAATCATTTTTTACTTTTGATGTGCCATATGTATTTACATAAACACCAACTGGCTCAGCCACTCCAATAGCATAGGCTACCTGAACCAATACTTCATCTGCAATTCCTGCAGCAACTAAGTTCTTTGCAATATGACGAACTGCATAAGCAGCAGATCTGTCGACTTTTGAAGGATCCTTTCCTGAAAAAGCGCCACCACCGTGTGCTCCTTTTCCTCCATATGTATCTACAATAATTTTACGACCCGTCAGACCAGTATCACCATGAGGACCCCCAATCACAAATTTACCTGTTGGGTTTACTAATAGTTTGGAGTCTGTCGAAAATAGTTTCTTTAATCGTTGAGGAATAAGTTTCTTTACCCGGGGAATAAGAATAGATTCAATATCAACAGCAATTTTATCTTGCATCTCTTTTTCAGCAATCTTTATTGCTTCAATTGTCTCATTAGAAG
>JAHEYR010000317.1 GCA_023251485.1 Bacteroidales bacterium | reverse complement strand
AGTCTATATTTTTTTGCTCTTTAAGCAGATATCTATTCCCAAATAGAAACACAATCTGCGCTCTTTTACTGAGGTTAAAATAACTCTTTTGTACCCACCCATTCGCCTCAGAAAAAACACTTTGTTCTGTTTTCATAATGTATGTTGATAAATATCAGTAAATGGTATAGGGATCTAATTTCTCAATATTTTTAGCCACTTAAAAAATAAGAACCCGGCAAATATCATTGATTATTCTTTCATAAAAATACAATTAAATATTCTTATTCAACAATGGAATGTCAATATTGTGTAATAATGTTTGATTTTAACCCACATTGCAGCCTAAAGCACGTAGAAATGTTAAATTTCAGCTAAATACCGTTATTTTCGAAGTATTTTTCTGTAGTTAATATTGCAACTACCTGATAATGAGTTTATGATTTTTCAAGAGATTCGGAAAGCGGGTTTGTGTGGACTACCAGTCGTTTGGAATACAGTTCATTAGGGTTGTATATTTGCAATATGTATTTCAAGACAATCAGAAAATATTGCAAAGCAGAAAACACCACCCATATCTATTTCAGGTTGTGTGAAAGTTATCGTGATGCGAATGGCTTTGCCCATCAACGAATGGTAATGGGTCTTGGCAGGTTACTAGAGTTACAGGATATCGATCAGCGAATACTTTTTTTAGAACGACTGAACGAATTAATAAAAGGCACACCAACACTATTTAATTCATGCAAAGATGAAACAGTAGAGCAGTTGGCACAACATTACTACCGTGAATTAAAAACAAAAAAGAAGATTGACAGAGTTTCTGAGAAGCCAACAGATTTTGACCTTGTTAATCTGAAAACCCTAAAGAATAAAAACATACGAGAAGTAGGTGCAGAATCATTATGTTTTCAGGCATTCCATCAGTTAAAGATAGACACTTTCCTCAGAACTAGGGGATGGAGCGAAGAACAAATTAATTTAGCAGCAACCCATCTGATCAGCAGAGCCGTTTACCCTGCATCAGAATACAAGACCGTATCGTGGATCAAGGAGAACTCGGCCATATGCGAACTGACAGGTTATGATAAAGAACAAGTAACCAAGGATAAACTCTATGGAGTAGCCAAACAATTATATCAGGAAAAGGAAGGACTGGAGAATTATCTTTCAAAATGCACGAACGAACTATTTAATCTGGAAGACAAGATCATTTTGTACGATCTGACAAACACCTACTTTGAAGGACGGATGAAAGATAGTAAACTTGCAAAATTTGGGCGGAGCAAAGAAAAGCGTACCGATGCAAAGCTTATCGTATTAGCAGTCATTGTCAACACAGAAGGTTTTTTGAAATATTCAGACATCTTTGAAGGCAATACATCCGATTGTGCCACATTACAAAGCGTAATTACAAAGCTCAATAAAAAAGCAGGCTATACAAGCCAGAGACCCATCATTGTGATGGATGCGGGTATAGCAACAGAAGCGAACATTCAATTTCTAAAGAAAGAGGGATATGATTATTTGTGTGTTTCCCGCTCGAACATCAAGAATTATCAGGCAGACACCAATAGCAAGCCGGTTCAGATTTATGATAAGAAGAAACAACCCATCGAGTTGCTCAAAGTGAGGGTAGCCAATGATACGGATAATTACCTTTGGGTTAGGAGTCAGGCTAAAGCGGTGAAAGAAAACAGCATGAATGATCAATTCTCGCAACGCTTTGAGGAAGGTCTGCAGGCTATTAAGAACGGTATTGTCAGCAAGGGAGGCACAAAGCGAAAGAATAAAGTATGGGAGCGCATTGGACGGTTAAAAGAGAAATATCCATCCATTCATCAAGACTATGAGATTACCGTTCTGGGCATGGAAGCTAGTATGATTGCCACCGGTCTGGCTTTTAAGAGAAAGGGGAATACACCAGCAGATCAGACTGCAGGCATTTACTTTCTGCGCACATCTTTGGATAATAATAAAGAACAAACGCTCTGGACCATATATAATGCAATAAGAGAAATCGAATACACATTTAGAGTCCTGAAAAGTGACTTGGATCTTCGCCCTATCTTTCACAAAACAGATGATGCCTCGATGGCTCATCTGCATCTGGGTTTACTTGCGTATTGGATAGTATCCACCATACGCTATCAACTAAAACAACAAGGCATCCATCATGATTGGAACGAGATAGTCCGCATTATGAATTCGCAAAAGAGTGTGACGGCAACCGTAGAAAACGACAAGGGTGAAACAATACAAATCAGACAATGTAGTGAACCCTCAGGTAAGGCCAGACAGATTTATGACAAGCTTAAATACTCGCCAATCCCTTTCCCTAGAAAAAAATCTGTGTGGCACACTGGCGAAATTAAAAAAAATCCAAAATCAGATTATCAGCATGTTATGGATGGATAGCTGCAATCTGGGTTAAACGATTTATTTTTGAGCCCACTCGAAAAAACCTCTTTATGCCATTTTAACTAAGATGCCTACTGTATATCAGTAGATTACAAAGTCATGGTTAAGGAGGATTGACTTTT
>JAHEYR010000316.1 GCA_023251485.1 Bacteroidales bacterium | reverse complement strand
TCCCTGAAGGTCGGTCATGATATCGCCCATCTTATCTTCGGGAACCATCACCTCTACATTGTAGATAGGTTCAAGAATCTTAGGACCAGCGTTCTTAAAGGCTTCGCGGAAAGCATTACGTCCGGCTAGCTTAAAGGAGATTTCGTTTGAATCTACCGGGTGCATCTTACCATCAAACACATAAACTGCTATATCGCGGGCATATGAACCAGTCAACGGACCTTCTTCCATCTTTTCCATCAGACCTTTTACGATAGCCGGCATGAAACGGGCATCAATAGCTCCACCTACAACACAGTTGTGGTATACCAATTTACCACCCCATGGGAGGATATGCTCTTCAACGCCACGTACAGGAAATTCGGTTGGGTGTTTCATCCCTTCGAAATAAGGTTGAATCAGCATATGTACTTCGCCAAACTGTCCGGAACCACCGGATTGTTTTTTATGACGATACATAGACTTTGCTTGCTTGGTAATGGTTTCGCGATATGGGATCTTAGGTGCATAATATTCAATAGGAATTTTGTTGATATGCTCAACCAACCACTTCACGGTATTTAGATGCAACTCGCCCTGAGCCTGTGCAATATTTTGTTTCAGCTCTTTGGAGTAGTTTGCAGAAAATGTTTTATCACTCTTGTTGTATTCGTGTAATAACGCACCCAATTTCTCTTCGTCGGTTTGATTCTTAGCACGAACGGCCATACTGATTTTTGGCGCAGGGAAGTTGATAGGCTCTATCTGAACATCCGGGTTCTTCAAAGAGTTAAGCGTATCGCATGTATGAGCCGATTTCAACTTAATGGAGGCACCTAAGTCGCCTGCAACTAACTTTTCAACTTTTTCGCGCTTCTTACCAGAGACGACAAATAGTTGCGAAATTCTTTCTTTCTGTCCATTGTTGCCATTTGAGATATCCATACCTTCAGTTACTTCGCCGGCATAGACTTTAAAGAAACTCATTTCGCCAAGGTGTTCTTCGATCGCTGTTTTGTAGATGAACAACGACATGGGTGCTTTGGGATCGCATTTCAGTTCGGCTCCGGTATTGGTTTTACGACCGGGCATATCTTGAGGAGAAGGAACTGCATTCAAAATAAATTGCATCAAACGGTTTACACCATAATTGTGCTTTGCATCTATACAAAATAGTGGGAATAGTCCACGTGTAGTCAATCCTAACAAAAATCCTTTTACCATTTCTTCTTCAGTAAGGATACCCTTATCAAAGAAGATTTCCATTAATTCTTCATCACTTTCGGCGGCCGATTCCATAAGGGCCAACTGATGCTCTTCTGCTTTCTCTTTTTCCGATTCCGGAATATCTAAGATCTCTACTTTCCCATCTGCGAACTTGAACATCTTCATTTGAAGCACGTCGATGAGGGCATTATATCCTATACCCGGATTAACAGGATACTGGCAAATTACAATATTTTTCCCAAACTGGGTTTTTAGCTGACGAAGAGTTTCGTCGAAGCTTGAATTTTCGTGGTCTAGATGGTTTACGGCGAAAATAACAGGAGTGCTTTGTCTTCTGGTGTTTCTCCAGTGAATTTCAGTACCTACTTCAACACCATTTTGGGCATTCACTAACATAATGGCGGTGTCGCAAACAGTTAAAGCGGATACTACTTCTCCAACATAATCATCAAAACCTGGTGCATCAATTATATTAATCTTCTTTCCATTAAACTCAGCATATAATACTGTAGATGATACTGAATTTTGACGTTCTAACTCGATCAGGCGGTAGTCAGAAACGGTATTCTTGTCCTCAATGGATCCCCGGCGTGAGATCAACCCACTCTCGAAGAGCATACACTCTGCCAGGGTTGTCTTGCCGGTTTTCGCTCCTCCAATGAGTACCACATTTTTTACTTCATTCGAATTGTAGACCTTCATATCATTAAAATTTAATAATTAATTAATATCTGTACTCGCAAATTTAAATAATTCCGCGAATTAGCAAAGAAAAGTTTGCATATTTCATAAACTTTATTACATGCTGTATGTGTGATTGTTACAATATGATTTTTTAGATTTTAATGACTATTGTTAACTATTTAACAATTTAAACCTTGATTATATACCCCGGGTTTCTCCTTTATGCATCTAATTGGTTTAGTTATGAATTTTTCACCTGTTGGATGATTGCATTTTTTTTTGTAAGTATCGATTTATTTCGATAAAAAAAGAAAGAAAAAGAGTCGAAAATCACAAACAATATCTATTTTTATCGTTTAATTGTTGTCATTAAGAACCCTTACTTTCATTACCTGATAGCCTTCAACTATTTATATTGAATTATGAAGGTCTATTTGACAATGAACTACTTCATCACCAAAAAAATATCTATTTATGAACAACCCCTTCAGTTACAAACCGCTCTGCACGATACTGGCAGGAGCTCTTGCCGTTACCTTTATGGTTAGCTGCGGCAACAAAAAAACCAACACAAAAGTGGAATTAGCAATTAATAGTGCAAATCTCGACACAACGGCTAAGCCAGGCGATGATTTCTATCAGTAC
>JAHEYR010000315.1 GCA_023251485.1 Bacteroidales bacterium | reverse complement strand
TTTCCATTTCTTTCACCTACATTTCACAAAACTTTATGTATTTTTGAGTATTAATTGAATAGATAATGATTGACAAAAAGAGTTTGACTGAACGTGATATCTGTACTAAGTTTATTACGCCTGCTATTGAAAAAGCAGGATGGAAAAAAGAAGCTCATTTTTTCGAAGAATTTCCTTTTACGGATGGCAAAATCTATGTGAAAGGCAAACTCACTGCTCGGGGGAAAAGAAAAAGGGCCGACTATATTCTTTTCTACAAACCCAATATCCCCATTGCAATTATTGAGGCCAAAAACAATAATCTTTCTGTACGTGCCGGTATTCAGCAAGCACTGGATTATGCTAAAACACTCGATATCCCCTGTGTTTTTAGCAGTAATGGCGATGGCTTCCTCTTTCACGACCGGTCTGCTACCGATGCGAACATTGAAACCGAATTAAGTCTTGATGAATTCCCAACACGCGAACAGCTTTGGGAACGCTATAAAGCATATAAAGGAATAGAAACAAAGGCAGTTGAGAAGATCGCTTCGCAAGATTATTTCTTCGATGGCAGTGGTCGTATTCCCAGATATTATCAACAGATTGCGATCAACAGAACGGTTGAAGCCATTGCGAAGGGGCAGAACCGCATTCTACTGGTCATGGCTACCGGTACTGGTAAAACATATACGGCCTTTCAAATCATACATCGACTTTGGAAAGTAGGTGCAAAAAAGAGAATTTTGTTTTTAGCCGATCGCAATGCTTTGATTGATCAGACGAAAAGAAACGATTTTAAGCATTTCAAAGATAAAATGACTGTGGTAAAACACAGAATGATTGATAAAAGTCTTGAAGTTTATCTGGCATTGTATCAAGGGTTGTCGGGACCAGAAGAAGATGCAAATGTCTATAAACAATTCACTCCCGAATTCTTTGATCTGATTGTGGTCGATGAGTGCCACAGGGGAAGTGCAAAAGAGGATAGTGCCTGGCGTGAGATATTGACCTATTTCAAAAAAGCGACCCATATTGGTTTAACAGCCACACCAAAAGAGACGAAAGAAACCAGTAATATTGAGTACTTTGGCGAGCCTATCTATACTTATTCACTAAAGCAGGGCACTGATGATGGCTTTCTGGCTCCTTACCGGGTGATCAGGGTGACGCTGAATGTTGATGCGGAAGGTTGGCGACCGGAGAAAGGGAAAACAGATAAAGAGGGTTTGGTTGTTAATGATCGTGAATATAATACAAAAGACTACGACCGCAGTCTGGTTATTGACGAACGCACCGAAATAGTAGCCAAAAAGGTTACGGAATTTTTAAAGGGTTACGATCGGTTTGCAAAGACCATTATCTTTTGTGTGGATATTGACCATGCTCAACGGATGCGGAGTGAAATCGCAAAACTGAATGCTGATCTGGTTGCAGAAAACTATAAGTATGTAATGCAAATTACCGGCGATAATATTGAAGGAAAAAACGAACTGGATAATTTCATTTCGGTTGAAGAACGCTATCCGGTTATAGCAACGACTTCAGAATTGATGACGACCGGCATTGATGCACAGACCTGCAAGGTGATTGTGTTGGATGCCAACATTAACTCTATGACCAAGTTTAAACAGATTATCGGTCGTGGAACCAGAATCAATGAAGAATGGGGCAAACTGTATTTCACTATTCTGGACTTTAGAAATGCAACCCATCTATTTGCTGATAAGGACTTTGATGGTGATCCGATAAGAGTAAAGCCGGTTTCGGAGGATACTGATTTAGGCGATATTATTGATGATGAGGAAAATAATCCCGAACCCGTGATTGATGAAGTCTCGGGTGAAGAGATTAAAGTGGAGCCGCCTGTGGTGAAATATCCTTTACCAGATCCCTCAGATACATGGAAAGAACACCGCAGGAAAATCTATGTGAATGATGTGGATGTTTCGGTATTGATGAGTCGGATGGTCTACTTCGATCAACAGGGCAAGCCCATTACAAAAAGCTTAAAGGATTATACCCGGGAGATCATAAAAGGAAACTTCGCTACATTTGATGACTTTCTGAACAGATGGAATGATACCGACCGCAAAGAGGCCATCATAAATGAGTTAACAGAGCAGGGTGTTTTGGTGGATGAATTGTATGATGCTGTGGATAAGAAGATTGATTTGTTCGATTTGATTTGTCATGTGGCTTATGATCAACCATCCTTAACCCGGAATGAGCGGGCCAATAATGTGAAGAAGCGGAATTATTTTACCAAATATAACGAACAGGCTAAAAAGGTATTGGAGGCTTTGTTGGATAAGTATGCTGATGAAGGCATTACCAACATTGAGAGCATTGAGGTATTAAGAGTTCGCCCGTTAACTGATTTTGGTTCTCCAACTGAGATTATCAAGGAGTTTGGAAGTAAAGAAAAGTATATGGAGGCTGTGAAGGAATTGGAAATGGAATTATATAAAATTGCATAAGGAAAAAATCATTTTGCTAGCAATTGGTTTAAATGAGTGTCCGTATACTAAACGATCCGGATATTATCTTTTTTAGGG
>JAHEYR010000314.1 GCA_023251485.1 Bacteroidales bacterium | reverse complement strand
GGGCAGGCTAAAAACAAATTGGCATTTGTAATCATTCGAAAATTTATAGAGACGCACGGCTGTGCGTCTCTATAAAAAGGCCTCGTAAACTTTTACAATCGATTCGGTTGGATTGAAATCGATGATGATTGATTATCAGATGAATATGATTAGAAGTTGGGCTTCAATTCATATTTCATATAAAACTCTTCAATAACCTTTACGGCTTCATCTGCTGTATCGACAAGAGTAAAGATATTCATGTCCTCAGGATTTACATTATGCTCGTCGACGAGTTTTTCCTGCATCCAGTCAATCAGACCGCCCCAATATTTCTTGCCTACCATGACAACAGGGAAGGTGATCATTTTGTGGGTCTGCATTAACGTAACGGCTTCAAAGAACTCATCTAATGTCCCAAATCCTCCAGGCATGACAATATATCCTTGTGAATACTTCATAAACATCAGCTTCCGAACGAAAAAGAAATCGAATGAAAGCAACTTGTCCGGATCGATAAAAGGGTTAGGGTGTTGTTCAAATGGAAGCTCAATATTCAAACCTACAGATTTTCCTGCTGCAAAATGGGCTGCCTTATTTGCAGCTTCCATGATACCTGGACCACCACCGGAAATGATTCCAAATCCTTTTTTTGTTAAGAGATAGGCAATTTCTTCAGCTAACCTGTAATAAGGCGAACCGGGTTTGGTACGTGCCGAGCCAAACATGGTGACACAGGGTCCAATTCTGGTGAGCTTTTCAAATCCTCCAACTACTTCCGACATGATTTTAAACACAGACCATGAGTCGTTCGATTTGATTTCGCTCCACGATTTTGGCTTAAACACTTCATTAAGCATATCTTCGCGATCATCTTCCCGATTAATGATATCCATTTGCATGTATAGTAAAATTAAGTTTGTAAAGAAAAAATTAGACCCCAAAAGTCTGAAAAATATCGATTAAAAACAAACGATTTCTTTATATTTTAAAATCCTGCAGTCTGTTTTTATATCCTGAAAGTAAGGTGGTTAAACACTGCAAAATTACCCGTTGGGCAGTTCCTCTTTTAAATAGACGCCTGTTAAGCTATCCGGATTTTGGATAATCTGTTCCGGTGTTCCTTCTGCAATGATCTTTCCTCCGCGTTCGCCTCCTTCGGGACCCAGATCTATGATCCAGTCAGCTACTTTTATCACCTCCATATTATGTTCAATCACAAGGATGGTATTCCCTTTTTCTACCAGCTTATTCAATACATCCAGCAATACTTTCACATCTTCAAAATGAAGTCCTGTTGTTGGTTCATCCAGTATATATAAGGTTTTCCCAGTGTCTTTCCTTGAAAGCTCAGTGGCTAGTTTTACCCGTTGTGCCTCTCCTCCTGATAGTGTGGTCGATTGTTGCCCAAGTGTGATATAACCCAATCCTACGTCGTGCAATGTCTTAATCTTATGAATGATTGAGGGTATATTATCAAAGTACTCGACCGCTTGGTCAATCGTCAGGTTCAATACATCATTGATCGATTTTCCTTTATACCGTACCTCCAGGGTCTCTCTGTTGTATCTTTTTCCATTGCATGTAGGGCATATTACTTGCACATCAGGCAAAAAGTTCATCTCGATCGATTGAATACCTGCTCCTTTGCAGGTTTCGCATCGTCCACCTTTTACATTAAAGGAAAAACGTCCCGGCTGATATCCTCTGATCTTAGATTCGGGTACTTGTGTAAACAGCTTTCTTATCTCGTCGAATACTCCCACATACGTTGCAGGATTAGAACGGGGTGTACGACCAATGGGTGATTGATCTATGTCAACAACTTTATCGATATTTGAAAACCCATCAATCGATTGATAGGGCAGTGGTTCTACTTCTGATCTGAAGAAGATCTTATTTAATATAGGAAAGAGTGTTTCATTGATGAGGGTAGACTTCCCACTTCCCGACACACCTGTGATACAGACAAATTTCCCTAATGGCAACTTCAGTGTCACATTCTTTAAATTGTTACCGGTAGCATTTGATAAAATCATTGATTTTCCATTCCCTTTTCTCCGCTTCTCCGGAACTTCAATTCTTCGCGTTCCATTTAGATATTGACAGGTAAGACTCTTGCAATCGTGGATGTCAGAAGGAGAACCTGCACCGACCACTTTTCCGCCCAATCTGCCTGCGCCCGGACCAATGTCAATTACATAATCTGCAGCCAAAATCATATCCTTGTCGTGTTCTACCACGATAACTGAATTGCCGATATCTCGCAGATCTTGCAAGGCTTTAATTAGCCGGTGATTGTCTCTCTGATGCAGTCCGATACTGGGTTCATCCAGAATATAGAGTACCCCCACCAATTGCGATCCTATTTGCGTAGCAAGTCTGATCCGCTGACTTTCACCTCCCGAAAGACTCCGGGCCGAACGATTCAATGATAGATAATCAAGTCCTACATTGAGCAAAAACTGAATCCTGACTTTTATCTCGCGAATGATTTCAGTACCTATGGTGACTTGTCGTTCATCCAATAGCTTATCAATATTCTCAAACCAAGCGGCCAGTT
>JAHEYR010000313.1 GCA_023251485.1 Bacteroidales bacterium | reverse complement strand
CACTATTTTAGGTGTTATAAGAGGCCGTGAAAAGTCTGATATTAAAGCGTTTTTCTTATCAATCCCAAAAAAGAAACGAAAAACAATCACTGCAGTTTGTTGTGATATGTATGATGGTTATATTAATGCAGCGAAGGAAGTTTTTGGTAAATCCGTTCCAGTTGTGGCTGATCGTTTTCATGTGGCTAAGTTATATAGAAAATGTCTTGTGTCACTCCGAAAAAAAGAATTAGCGCGTTTAAGAAAAGAATTAACAACGGAAGAACAGCGGTTCCCGTCGAATCAATTTCAGACCTTCTAGAAGTAGCCACTTATTTTTGACAAATAACTCCCATGACTCATTTTTGAGTCGGGTTAAAAACTGTGTTAGGTCAGGATTACGCTTCAAATTACAGGACAATCAATTTGCTTTGCAACCGTCCGGTTGCACTACTTCATTATGTTGAGTTATTGCTTACTGGTTTTAAAAATAGGGACAAGTCTGGTTTTTGGATGCCGTAGGTAATGGCTTGATGCATAAACTCCCAACTCTTAATTGCATAGGCAAAAAAGAAGGTACGCATACGCGCCCATAGTGCGGTACGGCTACCACATCGAGCCAGAGATCCTTGGAACACTTTACAACAAAATTCTTGCACCTGATCAATCAGGAAAGCTGTAAACATGAGATAGGCGAAAACCGTGCTCAAATTTTTCTTCCCATGACCGTAGTTTCTCTCAAATTGATAATCCTGATTCTTCAGCGTATTCAGCGTTTCATTTTCTATGTGCCAGCGTGTGCGCCCTCCTGTACTAAGATTGATTACATTTTTTTCTGTTACTGATAAATCGCTTATCCAAGTAAACGATTGTTGTTCGCAATGATAAGCTTCGATGACTTTCGTAATCTTCGCTTTTTCTTGTTGACTGAATTCTTCTTCTCCTTTAGACAGCAGTAGCTGCTCTAATCCTTTCATGCTGGCCAGATCAAGATCGACTTTACGCCCTACATCTTGCGCGTTAATTAAATAAAGGTTCCAAGCTTTTCTCATCGAATCCTTGTTAACAAAAAGATAAGTATTTGGCTTAAAATTCTTTAAATTCTTTGGCTTCTCTGTCGAAAAAGCTATATGGCAGTCATTCTGCGCCTTCCCACGTCTAGCTCTACCATCATTGTGATAGCTCGTGATTAGGCCTGTAATAGAGCCAATCTCATCCGATAATAATTGATCGGCCGCCTTTTTTGGTAGAATATCTTGGATGTTCTTCATCCGGGTTAATGAAATAGATTTAATACGATCTTTTCCCTTTAAGCCATTAATCAAAGATAATTTCCACTGAGCGCTCTTAAGTGTTTTATGAATCAAATAGGTATTCTGCTTATATAAATTAAGTTCCATTGCTTCGGTAGAAGAGAACTCTACATGATAAGCTGCCATAGATTCTTCTTCTTTTTGTTCGCTGCAAGTTAATACATTGACGAGGATGTCCGGGTTGGCGCTATTTAAGGGCAATTTATTAACAAAAGCATACTGAGAGTGAAACCCGTTTACTCGGGTGCTGATGGTTTCCTTTTTGCTTTCTCTATAAAATTCATGTAAGTATTTTAGATCGTCCTCTTTCGCAGTAATGATATACCGGATATCAAGCTCTTTTAATAAGCGAATAATCGTACTATCTGCATATAAACCATCCAGCAACACAATCATCTTCAGATGAGGATGCATAGCGCGTAATTTTTGTAGCAATCGTTTGGCGGCATTATGCTCGCAGTCATTCTTTTTACGGCCATCTTGTCTTACAATGGGCTCTATGGCTAGGGGGAGAACTTGAGCGTAAGCAGGATGCACCATCACAGCAGCTAAAATTTGATGGTAATAGGTGGTAGTACCATTGCGATGCTTCTTTTCACAGCACGATTCACAATGGATGGTTGGAGATGAGAAATAGCCCGTACCATCCAGGGCAACATAATAATGATCATTTTCCAAACGAAAACGTTCCAATTGTTTTCCGCGTTGCATCTGCGCGATAATTTTGTTAATTGACTCCTGGAGATAAAATGGATCAATGGGATCAAGGCGCTCCCGAACATTGGTATCACTGGTCACCTCTTGTACCCCATATAACGATTTTAAATTATCGCTAATGTGGTTCTCCTGCCGACTGTCTTGGTCAAATTGTAGAAGCGATGGGTATTTCAAACTAAACATTGCCAACGCACTCATCAGGCAATCGGGCAGGCTGTATGCCGTCTTGCGCGTAACAACGTCCGGCACTTCCTCAAATACACCGCGGACTAGCTTCAACAGGCTTGGCATCGATAAATGTTTCTTTGCATGCGGGATACTGAGTTCCATCTGGTTGCTCTCCATGATATAGAATAGAAGAGCGCAGTTTACGAAAAATATTTCTGAAAGTCACCTAAAACCCTCAAGTTACGGGGGTATTTCATTCGACGGGAATGGCTGATATTTAATATCAAATCCAGGAGAAATTAAGAATGAAGATGAGTATCCTAACCCAAAAATATTTAAGCAGAATTGCAAAATATGGTTTCATCATTTTTATCT
>JAHEYR010000015.1:23402-33085 GCA_023251485.1 Bacteroidales bacterium | reverse complement strand
ACTCTTTTGCTTGCGGAATGAAATTTTCTTTCCACTTATTATCGGGGTAAACTTCTAACACATAGATTTCATCGCCCCAAATCGTACAGTAAAAACACATCTCTGCCATGTTATCAGTGCAAAGCAACTGTTCTTGCATTTGGTCTAAATGAAATTCAGGTATTCCCTCAGCTTTAACGCGTTCGATTGGCTGTGATTTAATCTCTAAAATGTATCTACCACAATCGCTAATACCATCTAGGGAAGCTCCTAGATAGTTGTATAGTTCGCTTTCGATACAGCATGGTGTCATATGTATGCCGTATTGATTTATAAACATTGCTCGCGCTCGTGGCTCGTCATCCTGACCGCGTAGCATTGCACTGGTGACAACTTGCTCAGGTGCATCGCCTATTTTCCTTTGCCATCCCTTGAATGGAGTACAGTAAGGAGAGCGCCCCATTAACATTGCTGCATCGGTAGCCGTTAGTAGACTTTTACGCCATTGATGCCATTCCGGCGACCCTTGTTTTATTGGAATTTTACGCATTTACGGCCTCGCTTAGTTTTTCGTTTTCCATGAATTTGATCGCGTTCTCATAAGCTCCAACTATCTTAGTAAAGCTTTCCTGTGGTAACTCTGCCAGATTTTCGGTTTTATATGTTGCCATTAACCATTTATTGATCTTTTCACGGCACTCACCATTTAGCTTTTGATCTAGGCTTTTCAATAGCTCAGATTGCCCAGCATTGACTTTAACTATTGGCGCCGGAGTATTGACAACCGGATTAACTCTTTGCTGTGCCTGTGGTCTTGATACCGCGCTCTCTCCATCATCGTCTATGTCTTCATCGGCTACTATTCCAAGCATACCGCATAGGCTGTAACGCTTAGCATACGATAGCGATGAGCCTATAGCCTGTATATTGTCGGATTTAGCATTCAAGGGGAATTCACAAGCCATCCATTGACCGGAAGTGTGTAGTAGTAAAGTATTTAGTATAAACTTTCCGTCAGTGGTGTAAGTGGGTAATTGCGTAATGGCTAGACCGTTGGAAGAAAGCGGCTCCCGGCAAGCATCCATGCAGCTTGTAAAGTCGGCATATTTGCTTTTAAAGTGGGGATTGGTGCGATTAAATACCGCTGGTTTCATCGTCCCTTGTGCCTTGGCTAATGCCGAAGCGATTTCGTTAATTTGGGCACTGTGTTTTAGTGAAGTATTGGCGTTTTCCATTGTATTTTGTCCTTATATTTTTTTGTTTAAACTTTTTGGTTGAATCTAGTTTCTGCTACAAATTTAAATGCTTCCGGGTGATATACACTCAAGCCGATCATGATATGAGCTAATTTTGATTGCAAAGCCCCTGTCATCTTAGCCCACTTGTATTCATCCTTCTTATCATCAAATTCTTTTTCGAGGTCTTTGACGAATTTATCGCTAATTTCCCAAGATTGTTCCATTTTTTCCTTCCTTATATATAAAGTTTTGATTATATCTGAATCATTCATATGTTGCCTTGGTTTTTCGTTTCGGTGGGGGACTTGCCCCCTGCCGTTTTCTACCAGCTAACTTGCAGGCAATACATACAATAACCGCAATCATGCCGCGTATTAACTGGTTGGCTATCTTCTTCATCTTCTTCTTTATAGCAATCTGCCTCATCAACTTCTTCAAAAACCATACCGGCAAGTTCTTCATATGTCATTACCTACCTCCATAACGCGAAAACTAATCGCGCCATATTCTAAATCTAGTTTATCGGCGCGATGTCTGGCTTTCTTTCGGCATTCATAGGTTTTACCAACAAAGCATTGCTTACGGAAATTGTAAATTTGATATTTCATTTGCATTACTCCTTAAAGATATTGGTTAAGTCCATAAATTCATTGATACCTTTAAGGTCTTTAGCTTCTTTGTATAGTACCAAACCCATTTGCTCAAGTGTAGAAGCCCAAGGCGCATTATGATTCTCAGGCTTATTTGCGAACTTCTCAAAAGCTTTGCTCATTCTTTCTAAGTTATTCATTGCATCGTTGGCGTCATTCATAAGTTTTGTCCTTTTGTCTTGCTCGGAAAAGTAGTTTCCGTCTATGATGATTAATATACCAAAGCATTGTGATTTATGTCAACATGAAAAGATACGAAAATACAAAAAGATAGGGATTTACTATGACAAAGCTAGAGCGATATTTGACTCATAATGGGGTGTCGCAAAGATTCTTCGCGAACAAAATAAATACAACTCCGAACAATTTAAACTTATTAGTTAAAGGAAAAACAACTCCAACTCTTCGACTTGCATATGAAATCGAAAAAGCTACAGGTGGGATGGTGACGGTATATGACTGGCTACCTGCTGAATCCTTCGAGGTAAAACCAAATGAATATTTGAATGAAAAAAAGAGCAGTATCACTGTCGCTTTGTAGTACAAATAGCCTTGTACGCTGATAGACTTATTTCAGAGCATTTTAAAATAGATGTTGTGAGTAATTATAATTTAATATTATGAATGCTGGTGGGTTTAACGCCAATCAAACCCACCTGCGAGGACAAAATATAGACAATGCGCCACCGATTGTATTCCTCACAGTGATTAATATCAACGCCAAATGCGAGTAATATGAGTTACGAAGACTATCCACCCATCAATCTATTCAGACGAGTTCTTAATGCTCACCCACTTTCAGCCCTGATATATGCTGAATTGTGGCAGCTAAAACCTTCATCTAATGTGATATCAATAAAACGTAAAGAAGTCAAAAACCGATTTCTAATTTCACCAACACTATTTCGCAATCACCTTCTTGCTTTAGGCAGGCTAGATTTGATTTCATTTGAAGAGCCGGGCGAGTTCTTTATGATCAAATTCAATGCCGGGAAATAGGCACATATGAATTGTAAAGATTATGATTGCCGTGTTAGGATGGCAAAAAAAAACACTGAGATTGACCGTCTCAGTGTTTTCGATGTAGCTGATAGCTATTGGAACGTGATAATTCCCATTCTATCAGACTACACAAATTATCTCAACCGATTTGTGGGTTTCTATGTCTGAATCTCCTATTTTCTTTGTAAAATTAATTATTGGCACAAAAACCGATTGGCTTCAAGAACACTATCCATCTTGTTTTCTCCTTCTAGCTTATATTGCGCGTCATGCTCGCCGAACTGATACTATTCCCGACGGCCTTCAATTTGGCGATTGCATAATCGGAGAAATCGAAACACCATCTAAATGTGGACTATCAACAAAAGAATTTAGAACAGCTCGAGACAAACTTATAGAATTTAATTTAGTAGAAATCGTTTTCAATCCGAAATCTAAAAATGGTCAAAAAAGGGCGATCAAAAGGGCGATCAAAAGTTATATCGTAAATATCTGTAACTCAGAGGTTTTCGACGCAACTTTTATTAACAAGGGCGAACAAAATGGCGATGAAGGGGCGAACAAGGGGCGATCTAGGGTTGATAAACAGAGAGAACAAGAAACAACAGATATAAAAGAACAACAACAAACCCTAGTCCCTTTGCCGGTTGAGTCTGTTAGTTCGTCGGTTGTTTGTTCGTTTTCTTGTTTAGACGGTTTAGGTTTGTCGGTTGAAGATCTCCAAAAGCTTTCTGCCTTTGATGAAGTTGATGTCATGCGCGGCGTTAAGGTTTTGAAGGAATATAAAAAACCCATCGATAGCGTTATTGGCTTCTTGCTTCGCGCAATCGAAAAGAAATGGCAGCCTAAAACAAACCCCACTATTGCGCTTAGTGATAATGCAAAACTAAATCGTGATAGGCTGTTTAGATACGTTGATTATGTAGCTGAGAAGCTAAAAGTTAGAGATTTAAATGTTGTGGATTGCATCGATCATGCCATGCTCGGCGCTGATAAATTGCCATATGATAGTAATAATTTTAACGAGTTGGTTAAACAGGTAATTTTAAAATATAATTTATGGGATAGACCTGTACCAAAATTGGGTTCACAGCCTATTGAAGATGAATATAGCATGCGTCCACACTTTACTAATGCAGCTTCCGAAGCTATAAATTTACTGCACAATAGCGAACACTTTAAAAAATAGAGTTGCAATTTAGTTGCTCAAAATAGCCCTTGGTGGTATTTAAATATTTAACAAAGAGGTTTTATGACTAAATTTTCATTTGTTTCTCACGACAGTTTTCCTGACGACGAGTATACTAAAGAGCTTGTTTACTTAGAAATTTTGGTTCCTCAGCGCGTGGCATATGTTCGCAAGAAAGCCACTCAAGGCGGTATGTTTTGGAGTGTTGCAAGCGTAGGTGCAAGCAGGAATGGCAAGAAAGAATTCTTTCCGGCTGCAATGCAAGATTCAAATTTCTTGGAGAAAGAGATAAAGAAATTCCTTGATGATCGAGTATGGGAAAAGGGGCAGCAAAGTGCGTTTGTTAATTCTTCATTGCCGCATTCACCAACTCCGAATTACGAAAAACCCCATTCCATGGATGAAGTGGCAAGTCAAGATGAGTTACCTTTCTAAATGGCTCAATTTCTAACGCAATGGGGGCGCCATTGAGTCAAAACACATCACCCAGTATCAACATAGCTCCCCCTATTGAAAACTTAAAGGAAGAGCCTTTAAAGATGTTTTCGGAAAATCGTGGTAATTGCATAGTTGCCATGATTCCGGCCAATACGGTAAGCGAAGCTAATGGCGGTTCAAAGAAAACTTACAAAGACAAAACCGGCAAGACTTGTTACAAGGCTGAGTTTTGGCGAGAGAAAAGCGCAAGGCATAAGAAGCAAAAAGGCCTTGTGCATTTGGCAATTCGAAAGCATCGATCAGCAATGAAATTGCCATGCGTGATTACGCTTACCAGATACGCACCTCACAAGTTAGATCGTCATGACAATTTGCCCATGTCTTTAAAGTGGATTCTTGACGCTGTTTGTGAAGTGATTACCGGGGATTATAGACCGGGAAGGGCTGACGATACCGAAGAAATCGACGTCAAATATCGCCAAATAATTTGCAAAGAATATTGGGTTAAAATCGAGATAACTATTTAATGCAATCCAACGCCAATTCTATCATTAATTCCTTTCATACATGCTTGCGCTTCTTCTTTATTTTCAAAGCATCTAATGTAAATTTGTTCTTCTTTTTCGGTTATACCATTGTAAAAAGGAAATGATGCCACTACCCATATTTTATCTTTAGAAGTTGATTGAATGCCTATGTAATAAGCCTTACTTAAATCAACTAATCCTTTGCTATCAGTTAGTACCCACATGTTTTATTCTCCGGTAATTGCTTTCTTAAGATCGCCTATTGGTAAATTATCTACATATTGTTTCTTTGATGGCGCCCGACATTTTCGCAATGCTTTAGCTTGAATTGTGCTTATCCTTGAGCCGCTCAATTGCATAATCCGGCCAGTGCCTACATATGTTTTGCACTTCTCGCCAAATAGCCCGAAACGATGAATCAAAACAGTTGCCTCCCTTGGATATAATTCAGCCAGCAAGCGCCTAATACAATCATCCGGGCTTAGTTTCTTTAATTCACATTGAAGCTTTTCTTTGTCGGTGACTGGCTGGACTTTAACCATTTCGTGACCATCCATGGTTAAATTAAAGTGAAGTTTTTTATTGATACCTTCTTCTTTAATCTGATCAACTTGATCAGCCAGTTGCTTAATTTGCTTAGCCATGAATTGCATAGTGCCAATGATTGAATCATTCTTCATTAATTCAAACATTTGCTTGCGTTCTTGCTGTATCTCATTGCGAAGCTCTCTTATTCCCCTTGCCTCTATGCGAATTAGGTCAAGGCATTGAGACATTTGGCGCCTGATTTCAGCGGCTACATTGACAGAGCTTTGATCAATGTTAACCGCGATACCTTTGACAAACTTATCTTTCATCTCGGTTGCAGCATATACGAAATACTTTAATTGCTTTTCAATGTAATCAAGTCTCTCACCTATATCGCATCGCTCAATTGCTGCTAGTCGATTCATAAGCTTATGCACGTCCAAATCATCTAGATTCATTTTTGAATTTCTCCTGCTTCTTCTCTATCCATGCAACCACAGTTTTAAGACTTGAAACAGTCAAATCTAACCACTCGTCAGCGCCTTTGAGCAATTCTTTTTCGTTAGCTTGCATCTTTAAGCGCATTTCTTCTACAGTCATGCCTACAACATCATCAAGTTGCACATGTTCAGACAATCTTTCATATTTCGTACCTAAGAATAAGCATTCATAGCATATGTCAATAGGTGTATCTTCTAAGGTAATTCTATTATGTATTACCATGCCATGTTTTGCGCCGCATTTAACGCAATCATAGGGAGCCGTCATTAGTTCATCTCATAAAATAAATGTTTGATATAATAAAATAACGAAAAATGTTCGAAAGATTCTTTGCATAGATCGAATTTGTAATATTTGGAGGCAACTGGAGAGGAAGGGGGTTCATTTATTGAAACTGGCAAATCTTTACAACTTGTTTTGGCGGAAATTCGATAAATTCTTGCCGGAATGATATCACCTTCGACAATCTTTTCATATTCCCATCCTTTATCATCTTTAAAATGATAAACTGTTCGTATTACTTCCCTGCCCATTTCTATCCTTTGTCTTTGAGGTTCTTTAAATATATTCCGCAATAAAGATTAAATGTTGCGCATAGCGTCATCAATATTGCAATAGCTTTATGCCCATTATATCCACAACATCCGGCGGCAAATAGATTGCATAAAATAATAAACACGAACATGGGTTCGATCATCATTGCCTCTCTAGGTATTGAATCATTTCGGTTACTTGATGTGTTAATGCTTCATTTCTAAAGTTGTCTGTCCATAGATTCTTAAGTAAATGAATCATGGTATATTTTATGTTCTCAATCTTATTCGGAGTTTGAACATAGAAATGGATGCGACCAATTCGAGAAAATATCATTCCCACTTCTTCATTTGTCGAATCATGGTAAAGATTAGCCGGGTAAGTAGCTACCCGCTGAAATTCAGGTTCATTTTTTAACTGATTAAAAGTATCATGGGATATGTAAGCGCAAATTTTAGTCTGATTGTTCATCGTTACTTACCTTTAAGTTAACTTTCTGGTTGCCGTTATACTGAACAAATGATCTTGTTTTCTTGTTATAATCTTTAATCCAATGACACTCCCCTTGGATGTCAGAGAAGCCTAAAGTGGTTTCATCATCCCGATCACATATCCATCCTAGACTAAAATTTAAATCTTTAATTCCCTGTTCCCATACATCTTGAGGGATTGCCTTAAAGCATTGATCAATTTGAGCGTCTTTAGTTCGATTATACCAACGTTGCAAAGCTTCTTGATAATCAGCATCGTTTATTTCGCTCATCTTCCTCCTTAAGATATTCTTTCGAGGACTTTAAGCCAATTTTAGAAAGCGCCTCATCGATATCGTCAAGCATGGTTTCAACTGGCATATGTTTGATGATGGTATCGATATATTCATCCGTGATTTTCTTTGTTTCTCTATAGGTAAGTTTCGATATATCGACACCTTCGGCAATAAGCTTTTGACAGCGTTGAGCAATGAAAGTTTTATGACCTAAAAGGATCTCTTTCAATTTTTCTCTATCTATAATGTAATTAGTCATTGCTCACCTTGTTAAAAACAGATTCAAATAATTCTAATTTACCAGCATCTTCAAGCTGTCTACCCATAATTACAATAACCCTTGAAAGATGATCATTGTTTGCACCTTTCATAAACTCAACTGCATGACAAGTGCCAAGGGATTCAAGTATAATCTTAATTTGAACGTCATCAAATTCAATCTTCATCTTTTGCCTTTATTTCGTTTTCGAATTTGATAGCCTTTTGCAAGCCATCGATTAATTTATTTGCGTTGTCAATGGTCAGGTGTACTTGCATATCCGGCCATTTCAAAACAATCATTCCTTTTCCGTTAGAATGGATTGCTAAAGTTTGATCCGTAATTTCCTTCATAATATCCTCAAATCTATAATCCAAGCTTCCTCGTAAGGCTCTCTAAGTCTATTCATCGCTCCCCTCATTTCCTTCTTGTAAATCTTGCATTTGATCGCCTTCGCCAATTGCAAGTACACGCACTTTGTGCATTATCAAATTATCAGCATGGCTACTCCATACCCAATCAGGTCTATCTTGATGATCGATTTCAACCAATAAAGTCATGATTCTTTTTTTCATGTTTAGAATTCCTCATCTCGTTGATAGCAGTTAAAAACAAATATGCCTCTACGTTTCCACATGCGAACTACTTTAGGTCTATCATCAAAGACATATTCGATATTCTCACCTTGTGCAATAGCTTCGTCTAACCATCTTTCTTTAAGTTGATCGTCAGGTGTATAATCGCCTAATGGGCGCATTTTTAAAATTTGAGGGTAAGTTAATGTTGAATCAAACCCACATCCGCAATGATCCCATAACCATATTTCAGTTTTATGCCTTACCGATTCGCATCTTCCCGACCAGATTTGAATCTGCTTATCTTCACCTAATAATTTGAAAAGTTCAATAGTGGGATAGATGGGTATATCTTTATCGCAAGCCTCAAAGAATTCTTTCCATTTTGGAACAAATTTCTTGCCATCTGACTGTATAATATCACCAATTAAGATGCAGCCATTTCCACGTGGAATAGAATCAGTGAATACATGCTTTGAGCCTCTAGGGCGCATTACCCATTTCTTTCTATGGTTACAGTCTGCAAGTGTGCCGTCTAAATCAAAGATTATCATAAATATTCACTCACAATCATTTTTTGAATATACTTTCCAATAATAAATTCCCTAGCTACTTCCACACCGTCAGCAATCCATATTTCTTGATCATTTTTAATATACAATTCAAGCAATTCAATTATCATCTTCCATTACCTCTAACTTTGCTTTTACTTTACCACTAAAAGTCACAATAGTTTTAACTGTAATTCCGTCATAACCTTCAAGGACTAGTGAATATCTTAGGGATAATTTCATGTAATACTTTTTGAATCGCTGATCTCAAGGCTAAGCCCCCTTCACCAAATGTAAAATATTCTTTAACTGCATCATTGATAGCATCGTGTGCATGCTTTTCAATCACATGTGATAGATTATTCGAAGAAATCGCCGATTCTAAAGCATCTTCAAGCATTTTCTTCTTATCTTCCGAAGAAATGAACATTGCCCTTAAAACATGTCTTACATCTTCTTGTATGCGCATCTCTAAAGTGATTAAATCGCCCGGTCTTTCGTTATTAAAAGTTTTCATTCTTCCTCCTCGCGTTTAAAAAACATTAAATCCCTGATTTCTCCAAGACGCTCAAGATATGATTTCTTCATTGCAATTCCGTGTTCATCATCGCCTAATCCATCTTCCATTAGATAACTTATGAACACTTCCACAGAAACACGCAACGACATTGCTTGGCCTTCGGATAGCTTTACGCCATTAATTAAAATACTTGGCTCATTTGGTCTTTCTTTGTTCATGTTTTTCCTGTGCTTCTTTATCTATTCGCATTTCTATATAAAATCTTTGAGAATCTACAGCTAAAACCGTAGGATGCTTGATTAGCAAATTGAAAATCTTCTCACGAACATAGTTGATATTAACCAACTCTTGACAATCATGTTTCAAAGTATGGCATTTTGAAAACAAAGCAAATAGCTTGATCACTTCATTCTCAAGACCATTCCA
>JAHEYR010000015.1:0-23302 GCA_023251485.1 Bacteroidales bacterium | reverse complement strand
ATAATATGTCGGCCGTTCTTAGTGGCATAATCAAATAAGATATGCTGTTGCGAAAGCTGCAATATTGCGTGATCGTACTCTTCCGGCGTATCGCAATCGATAAGAAAGCTATTCTGTGCCCGGCAATTGGGATTCATCAAGCAACTAAAGAAACGATTCTGAATATCTGTATAAAAACAATTAAACTCATAAAGATTTCCGTAATCGCATTCTAATTGTCGTCGCTTAAACTCATGAATACCCTTTAACATGTCACGTGAATTAATAGATGAATAAATACGATGCCTCGGATATGAAGAAGTTTGTAACTCCCTAAATTCCGAAATGATCTCATGCCATTCTTCAATATTACGGGACACTTTCTTGATCGCTTTCCTTTGCGCATTTCCCACTTCTCCATCTTTACTACGATGCAGCAACATAATACCCCGAAAGCTATCTTTAAACATTTCAGGAATAGAATCTAGATCATCAATTAGCATCAATCTCACCTTTATCTTTGTGGGTATTGTGACAGTGGATTATATTGTGATAAAGCGCTCTTGCTTGCTGTTTTGCAGCTCCTTCAATGGCTTCATCTGTGTTGACGACAAGATGATTAGTCATAGCGGAATGCGCCCAATTTAAAGCGCCTAGAGTTATATTTGGTGGATATTTCAAACATATTTCATAAATAGCCTCGCCGATCTCATTAGCTGCGTTATGCACATCTTGCACAATGTGATCGGGGACATTCTCAATGTTGTGTATCTCTATTGCTTTCAGTTTCATTCGTTTTGCCTTTAATGTTTTCGTCGAGTCCAGCTAATTTCAATACTTGCACTAGGACTCTGAATATGTTTTCGTGTGTATAAACTAATTTCTCTAATTCTTGCAGTTTTTCAAACATTTCACTTACTCATTATCTTTGATTTTTTAGTCCACTCAACTCTCTCGCCGTCTTCAGCAACCCATTCGCTACCGAGTTTTTCTAATAATACTCTGGAAAATTTCTGATCGGAAGCCAGCTTGTTAAAGAAAGAATTTGGAATTTTCCTACTAAAAAAAGCATCTTGGTAATTTTTAGCATGGTCATGGCAAGCTTCTGATAAAAACTCCCACTCTTCTTTAGTCAGGTCTATTTTCATATATTGTATCCATCCTTATAACTGAGAAGGCTTCTTGTTTTTCATTATCTAAAAATCTATGCAATTCTTCTACGTTCAGTTGAACACGCATTTGAAGGTTTTCCGCTTCATCTTTATCAAGTTCGTGCATATGCGCAATCCGATTAAAATCAACCATACAAGCAGCTAAAGCCCTAGCAATATCTTTTGGATCTTGTTTTAAAAAATATTTAATAAGTTTACTGCCAACTTCTTTATTCGATAGCTTCATTCAATATCCAAATTTAAACTATGTTTATGACCAAAATTAGTTGCGCAATTATGGCAAAGCACTTGAAAAGATTCTCTCCCTGCAATCATCATCGCTCCGGGATTGCCACAAGCACAGTTCATTTCTTCCTCGTCACTATTTTTAAGTGTGCCGGGTAATATTCCAACTCGTCCGCTAGAACCATATTCAGCTTGAAGAATACCGCCCGGCTTAAACTTAGAAAGTTCTTCACCATTGGCGCCATAAATCCAACCATATTTTTCTTCTTCTATTTCCATACAAAGCTGATCCAATTCATAAAATATGAGAAAATAATACCCGCTAAGAAACCTAAAGTTATTCTTAACGCTCCTTGCCATCTTGCAAGGCGAATAAGTGTATCCAATTTGTTTGAAAATTCATCTTCAGTCATGGGTATTCCAATCAAAATATTTATACATAAATTTTTCAAGTTCCATAACGCGCTGGCTTAAAATCCAACACCAAGCCAGCGCGATAGAGCCTTGAAAACAAAGAAGAATACAGATTATTTCTATATTATTCATCGTCGTCTTCGTCTCCTTCATCATCATCTTCTTCGAATTCTTTAACTCGATCATCCCAATATCTATCTAAGACATCTAAGAAATCTTTCTTCTCGATGTTATTTCTAATATTGGCATCTAGTAAAATGATTGTAAGAGCGTTAAAACCGATTTCTTGTCTTTCCGTTCTCAAGATGTCGATAAGTTTATTTGCTAAACGTGTCACTCTAGCCATTCTTAAAAGATCAAGTAATCCCTCAACTTCTTGAGGATCTTCTTTTTCTTTTTTCTCTATATCATCAATGCGCTTAGCTAATGTAACAAGCGTTTCTAAGATTTTATCAATTGAAGCTTTTTCAATTTCGCTTTCGCCAACCTTACCCATCATTTCAAGAATCGTTTTCAAATCTTTACTGAACTTGCTCATTGATTACTCCAACGTAAGAATTTCTTTTAATTTTATGATGTTCGATGTCGCTATCTTCGACTTTATTGAGTACCCATTGTCCGGGCATCTTTCTTAACTCAATGATTGAACCGGCCATTTCTGGCGTGATTCCATCAAGGAAACAGGAAATAACTTCGCCTGTGCGCGTAAGCTGAGGATTATTTCTAGTCTTTGTAACTTTTTGTAATTCGCATAGTCTCATTTTGGCCATCCTTATAATTTGGCGTTTAAGGTAAGTCTCTTAATTTAACTCTGAAAGTCTGTGTTAAATCTGAATCCACTTTGCATTCAAGCTCTGCGCTTAAAATTAAATCTTTCATTGCTTCCAAGTCTTTAGCATCTTGAGCGATAAGAAATGCTTGGCAAAATAAATCTAATATCTCGTTACGATCGCGCATTATTTTGGTAGCCGCTTCATGAACGGGATCGGAGGGGAAAGGCTTTTTAGATAATGCCTCTGCTATTTTTCGTTGGCATCCTTGACAGATACCGCGCCCGGTTAAATCAATATAGTTCGAATCATCGTGGCGAATGGGATCAGCTCTCAAGCCGGCAATTGCAGTAAGTATGTCAAATTTTTCTTGTTCAGTCATCGTCGTGTACCCTCTTCCATTTCTTACCATTGGCATCTACAAAGGAATCCTCTTCGATTGCTTGGATGGTAATCTTGTACTTTGAAAACTCCATGCCTTCATGGAATGACAAAACGATAGGTAATTCATCGACGTCTATCTCATTTATAACCTGAGCCACGGCGCGTTTTAAATGGGACATTTTAGTAATTGTTTCATGTAGATTCATTTAAAGCCTTTTCCATTTTCGTTTGTAATTTCAATGCTTTTTCTTTGTTTTCTTTGAATTCCGGATCGAAAATCTTCAATTCAGGTTTTTGAATATTCATATCCGTGAGTCTAACCGCGCGTTGACAGAAACGCTTAATCCATTCAATTTCTTCCTTACTCAACACTACATTTATTTCGTCATCCATGCCAAAAACCCTTTGCAATAGTTTCTATGACTTTACATGAAACGTTATATATAGTACACTAAGAAATATCAAGGAGAAAATGCGTGGAAATTGTAGTGTCTTTTAAAAAGATATGGGGTAAAGAATTATTTTACCCTTTTAGTGACGACGCAAAGTTGCTGGCGAAGATAACAGGAAGGCCAACACTTTTAAAAAGTCAATTGAGAACCTGCAAAGAGGCTGGTTGGAATGTAACATTAATTCAAGAAACCCTTAATCTTGATGATTACTTGAAGGTACAAAATGAGCGACGACCACATAAGATTAGTAGCAAAAATACAACACTTTTACGAAATAATGCTGGCAAAAAACAGTCAAATTCTTGACGACGCAATAGCCGGAAAATCCCTCGATCAAAAAGTTTCCTGTGAAGTAGCATCCGAAATCAGCGCCCTAATGACAGAGTATGAAAAGGCGTTCGAATCCTTCCTATATAAAAATAATGGCGATACGCAAAGCATGTAAAGCGGCTTGACATTTGACTAATAAAAATTGTTCTACTATAAGCGACTTAGAGTAAATAATTATTCTAATTCAATAAATTTATAGTGGAGCAGTTTATGGGTTATTCCAAGGCTGAATTGCTTGCAAGGCGTAAGCCCGGGCCGAAACGCATCTACGATCCAATTAAGATAGCGGAAGAGCTTCTTGAGTGGGTAGATGATGACGATTCTTTAAATTTCGTTCAATTTTGCGGTGATCATGGTTATTTACCAGGGTTAATCTGGCGCTTGGATAAGGAAAGTACCGAATTTTCAGAAGCCTATGCAATCGCTAAGATGAAACTAGCGGCAAGACGCGAAAGACATCTTAACGCCGAAATCATGAACTACGGCGCTTATCAAAGATATCAAGCTTTATACGATCCATTTTTACGTAGAGATGAGACTGACGAGAAAGACGCGGATGCTAAACGTCAGAAGGGCATCAAAGATAGCGAGCAAATGAATTTAATCCAACTCGCAAAGCTTGCTGCGGATGGAAAGATTAGTCAGAAAGACTAATGGGGATTAACTGTCAAAAATGGCGCCTCAATAATCTCTATCGTATCATTGATAGAAATGCAAATTCGATTCCTTTTAGATTAAATTCCGTTCAAGGTGATGTTTTAGATAACATTCACAATCGTAATTTAATTTTGAAAGCACGCCAACTTGGCATGTCAACATTTGCGGTTTTGATGCTCATGGACTCAGTTTTGTTCACTGAAAATTTAGCCGGTGGAATTGTCTCCTATTCCTTAGAACATGCTCAACATATATTTAAAAAGATTATTGGTCATGCACTCGACACGCTACCTGAGGAGTTCAAAACTTTCGTTGGAATTGTCCAACGGAGTGCCCGCGAAATCACATTTAATAATGGGAGTTCGCTACGTGTGGATACAACACTACGGGGCGGCTCATACCCTTTGGTACTTGTTTCCGAATTTGGTAAGACTTGCGCCAGAAACCCTCAAAAAGCTGAGGAAGTTATTACCGGTACATTGCAAGCCGTACCGAAAGATGGAAAAGTTATTATCGAAAGTACCGGCGAGGGTAATGAGGGTTTTTTCGCGGAAATGGTTACGGAAGCTGCCCGGCGTGGCAATGAAAGCATTTCAGCGTTAGAATATTATCTATTCTTCTACCCTTGGATGGATGAACCTTCATATGTTCTTTATGAAACGGATATTAAATACGATGTAACCTTAACAGATTATTTTAATCGAATTGAGCGAGAAACCGGCCGTATAATTACTCAACCGCAAAGAAATTGGTATGCAGTTCAAACCAAAATCCTTGGCGATAAAATAAAACAAGAATTCCCATCTACAATTTCGGAGGCATTTCTTGCTTCGAGCGATGCTTTTTATTTTGCTGAGGGTATTAGCAAAGCCTATAACGAAAACCGCTGTTTGTACACTCCTCTTTATGATGCTCTTTTACCTGTCTATGTTGCTATGGATATTGGCGTAAACGATCTTACTGTAATGGTATTTTTTCAAATTGCACACGGCGAAGTCAGAATAATCGATTACTATGAAGACAAAAACAAGGGTGTTGATTTCTATGCTAAGTTTCTACTACAGGACAAGAAATTTCTTTATCATACTATTTTCCTTCCTCATGATTCTACTAAGCGCGATCCTCTGGACGTATCTAATACTTATGAGCGTGATTTTCGCCGTCTTTTTAGTGGAACCAACACAGCTTTTCACGTACTTAAGCGCATGGACAAGCAACTTTCTATCTCGCATGCAAAAATAATGTTAGACCGTTGTGTCTTCAACGTTTCAAGGGCTAAACCATTCTTAGATAAGATCAGTAAGTACCGCAAAATCTGGAATGAGGCACAAGGCCGATATCTAGAAGAACCCTATCATAATGATGCTTCAAACTATGCTGATTGCTTCCAATACATGAGTCAAGCTGTTGGACACTTAGAGACGTGTTTGAGCATTAGAGGATCTTTAGATAAGCACAAGCAAGTTGTCGAAAATCGCTATAAACGTATCATTTGACAATAAAAATATTTGATACTATTAGTCCATTGTGTATCTTAAAATTTTAATAACATAGCGTACGCTCATGCTAACAGATTACGAAATCCGAGGCGAATTTCAAGAAAACTATCGCTATGCCCATGATTTTTGGGCGCCATTCATCAAGGATGCGCAAGTATATACGCTTGCAGCTTCCGGCTATACGTGGTCAGATGATGAAAGACGCGCTCTAATTAAAGAAGGGCGTGAACCGTTAGAGCTTAACATAATCCGTCGCCCTTTGCAATTCTTTTCTGGCTATTTGCGCGATAATATCAATGAGATCGTTTACGCGCCTGTAGAAGGGTCAGACCAGAAAACAGCCGACCAATTTACTAAGCTAGGATATTACATTTGGGATAAGGGATTAGGTTTTCCAACATTTCTAGACGCATGCGATGAAGCTTTTAAATCCGGGATTTCGCTTTGCGGTATCCAAATGGATTATACTAAAGATTTTATTAATGGGGATATAAAGTTCTTCAAACGTACCTACAACTCGTTTTATCTTGATCCCACGTTTGAATCTATCGACCTTTCCGATTGTGCCTTTGCTATTACACGCGACCTTGTCGATAAGCAATACGCAAAACAACTAATGCCATTTATCGATGGGAAAGAAATCGACGATCTATCAATGGGTTACCGGGATGATAAATTCTTACAGTATCACCCCGAATTTACGACATTCTCACGTAATCGCAACTTGATAGCCTACGACCAATATTATAAGCGTGTGACGCGTAAGAGAACGTTTCTAGTAGATGCGAAGTCAGCCTTCTATCGTGATATCACCGATAAGTCAGCGGAAGAAAAGCAAAAGCTAAAATTTGGCATTAAACGTTTTAATGATTTAAGACGCGATGCAGATATTTTAGGGATAGATCCCGATGATATTCCAGAAATTGAGATCCACACAGTTGACCGAACATTCGTTGAGCTAAATATCATGCTTAACGGTCAGCGCATGTATTGCGGTGATGACAAAACAGGAATTAATCAAACCTATCCCTTCGTTCCTCTTATTTGTTACATGGAACCGTCAATTTGGATGCCTTCACAGCGTATCCAAGGGATATCCGCATGTAACTGGTCAGCGCAACGCCAATTCAACAAACGACACATGAAAATAGTGGACATGATGGACTCTGATATATCCACAGGGTTCAAATACATGATTGGCTCAGTTGCCGACCCACAAGATTTACAGCAATCCGGACAGAATAAAATCATTGGTCTAGATCCTGAGCATTCCCCAGCTGGCATGGATTCCGTGCAACAGCTTACCGGAGGTGGCGCAAATCCTGCCCTGATTGCCTATCAAGAAGTGTTAGACAAGTTAACTCTCACCCTTTCGAATGTTAACGAGTCTTCCATGGGTATTGATGAAAAGGGCAATACACAGGTTTCCGGGCGCTTGGCTGAGGTTAGAATTGCTCAAGGGCTTCGCGGTAATCGTAAGATCATGGACAACGTAGAAACGTCGCAACAGATTCTTGGCGGCTTAATCTTGCAAACAGTTCAAACCCATTATAAACCGGGCAAAGTAGAAAGGATTTTAGCTGAAAGACCTACTGAGCAATTCTACGAAAAAGAATTTGAGCAATACGATGCAGTTATTAAAGAGGGCGTTAGATCCAAATCACAGAAGGATGCGTACTACTATGAACTGGTTAACCTCAAACGTGAGCAGATTGTTGATGTGCCTCAAGCCGAAATTGTCAAAGCTCTTTCAATGGCTGGCCTCAGTGATTTGGAAGAAGCAATAGCGAAACAAGACAAGATTCTTGCCGCTAAATCTGCTCAAGCAGATGAATTCAAAGCAATGCAAATGCAAGTACTCAATGCGACAAAAGAAGAAAAACTTGGGCTTGCAAAAGAAAGAGATTCTCGCGTTATCAGCAATCTTGCCCTCAAAGACGAAAGAGAATCAGAAGCACAACAGAATATTGCACAAGCTGCACTTGATCGAGCCAAGGCTATCACAGAGATTGCCAGCATGCACGAAGATAGAATCCTCAAGGTTCTTAACTTTGTCAACCAGCTTGAACAGCAAGAAGCAGCCGGCCGAGAGGCTCAAAAGCTCCAAGTGGCGGCGCAATCGGATCAAATTACAAATCAAGTAACTATGTCCGATCAAGCAACGCAAATGCAGGGGCAACAGAATCAACAGCAAGATCAAGACCAAATGATGCAAGCTGTTGCACAAGGCGGTTAAAGCCATAAAAAAGGAGACTTATATGGCAAAGGGAATGAAAGGAAATGGGGGCGGTGGCGCTTTCATGGACAATGGAAAAGGGATGTGCTCAACAAAAGACAACCCAATGAAAGCGGCAAGACAAACGTCGCCTATGTGTGGCCCTGGGATGAATGCTGACCAAAAGAAAGCAAACACCCTATTGCAAAAAGCACAAAAGCAGCAAGACTCTTTGCGTGGTAAGAGTGGGATGTAATGCTAAGAGAAAATAACTTGCTGCAAGATCCAGGTAGTGGATTAATGCTTCCTCGTCAATTCGTTGATGAGAAATTAGCTTTAAAAAAAGTTATTGATGATGTAGTTGATAGCGCTGTGAATGCTCATCAACACATTAGAGAGACTTACTACTTAACATTGCATGCTAAATTCGATCGTTTTGATCCCTCAAAGTTTGTAGTCAGTCCCCCGGTGATCACAAAACGCTTACCGCCCTTTATATCAAATCAAATGGTGTTTTGGGTGAGCAATAAGCGCGGAATTTGTGAATTACTGTGGATGGTTACACGCGGACAAAATAAGAAGTTGAATGTTGAATTTAATAAAAAAGGTGTCGCCTACCTTCAAGCAAAGGGTGCTATGCCAAAAGCAGGAGGCTAATCCTGTTTGCCTAAACACGTGAGAGGCCATAACTCACGCTATAAATGACGGAGATAGAATGAACGAAGACCATAACGAGGACGCCGTAGAACCTCAAGCAGAGCCGATACAGCAAATTATGGATCAGCACGAAGCTGATACCAATGCTGAACCGGATAACGATCAGGGAGAAAGACCTGAAAAGACAATGATTCCGCTCGCTGTAGCCCAAAAGCTTCGCGAAAAGAAACGTGAGCTTGAATTAGAGCTTCAATGGGAAAAGCAAGAACGTATCAGACTGCAACAGCAATCTAGTGCGCCTGTAAAGCCTGCTGAACCTGATAATTCGCGTTATGAATCTGCGACTAGAGAAGATTTAACTAATTCTCAGGCTGAAATTGTTCGGATTGTCGAAGAGAAATCTTGGATCAAGAACAACCCTGAGAAGTTTGAAATGGTTAGAGAATATTTACCGCAATTTCTTAAACAAAGACCTAATCTGACAAGTGCAATACAGCAAGCGTATAATAGGTATGAAGAGGCTTACACACTTATGGATGCTCTATCTCCGAAGCAACAAAAGCAGCTTATAAAGGCGGCGAATCCTACACCTCCAAAGAAGGAAGCGCCTAATTCCCCCGGTGGGGTTCCTAAAGCTGCCGCGTTGAATCAAGCGGTAGACGTCATGACGATGAATGACTCCGAATATCAGGCGTGGAGGAATGCACAGAAAAAACGTCGATAAGATTAGGCATAGGATGAAACTATGTCAGTTACAACCACTTCCGGCTACGGCTCGATGGCTGATAGATGGGCGCATCGTGCGCTTCTACAGCGATCAAAGCCTCGTTGTGTTCACAATCTTTTTGGTAGAGCGTTTGTTTTACCTCAAAAGAATACCGATACAATGGCATTCAGACGTCAAGAAAACTTGAATTCTGATCCTGTTGTTTTATCTCAAGATGCTGATCCAGCTCCTGAGCAAGTACAAAAATTTGATATCAACGTAACAATCCAAGAATTTGGAAAAGTTGTGTTGCTGGGACGTAAAGTTTTACTCGTTGTGGAAGACGATACGGCCTCAGAGACTGCTGACAACCTTTCTCAGTGCATGCACACTATGCTAGACAAGGTTACGAGGGATGTTTGGGACGCAAGCGTGCCTCAGATCACTTGTCTAAACGGTATTAATGGAAATGCCATAACAGAATTGACTCAAACCGATGTAAACAGGGCTATTCAGTATCTTGATGATAACGATACTGAAAAAATGACCCCCACAATACAAGGTACGTCACGTTTTGGAACCGGGCCTGTCGAAGCTGGGTTCTGGGTCACTTCTCACGTAAATTTAAAACCGGATATTCGCGCTCTAGATGCGTTTGTGCCTACTTCTCAGTACGGTTCACAAGAACCAGTGTTGCAGGCCGAATTTGGCGCAACCGACGAGGCGAGATGGGTTACATCCACTCTGGTTAAGGTGTCAGCGACAAATCCTCCAGTTTATAACAATACATTCGTTGGAGCTAATGCCTACGGGTATGTTGGCCTTGACGAGGTATCTACAGAGATGATTTTGAAACCTTTGGGCTTCAATGATTACCTAAACAGATTCCAGTCAATGGGCTTCACAGCATGGTTTAACGCAGCCATCCTTGACGATTCCCATATCGTGACTTTACTTTCCACTAAGGGTTAAGGAGGACTATAACCATGTCTGATTTACATTTTGGCGAAACCTGCACTGAACTTTATAAGTTCATCTCTGCCGGTACAGCCCATACTTTCCGATTCAATTTCCAGCCGGATAAAGTTGTTTTTAACAACCTATCAGACTGGACAGCTACCGCCGGCGGATTTCCTGTTTCCGTATGGTGGAGAGATCAAACTGTAGCCGCTCATGCGTCTCAGCAAGTTGTTATCGATTCGTCTGCCGGCGCATCATTCAACTTCCGAGATCAAGCGATTAACGGTTTCACTGTAGCCGATTTACCCGGTGGGCAAGCGACATCACACGCGACAATCAGCGCGATTACTCAAGCTGATCCCGGCGTAGTGACTCATAGCGCATATGCATTTCAAACTAACCAGATTGTAAGATTGACAGACTTAGGTCAAGTGACCCCTGTTTTAAATCGCGGCATGGGTGCTTTGAATAACAACCGCTATCGACTCACCGTTTTAAGCCCTACAACTTTCTCACTGAAAGATGTAATTACAGGCGAACCAATTGATACTACAGCTATGACAGCTTATGTTTCTGGCGGTATTATCACATTGGAAACACATGTAATTAGCTTAAACAACCCTCAAGTATTGCCATACAGTAATATCAACCCATACCATCCAAACCCTTATCAATATGATCCAGTCACGTATCAATTGACTGCGGGAACGGCTGTCATGGGTAGTGATGGTGATGTATTCAATATTGAAGTTTACAAGTTCGGTCAAGTCATTGATTTGGGCGACTTGTTAACCTAAAACCCTTTTCAGTCGGTTACAAACTGTAACCGACTGAAAATATCTACTAATTCGTTAGATATTGGTAGATATTAGTTTTAAAAGAATTTTTAGAAGTTTAAAAGAAAAGTATGACATTACCCCCAATCGGTCAAATCCCCGAGAGAGTGCCTATCGTGGCAATTTCCAATTCGTTTCCTTGCGAGGTTACGACGGAATTCGCGCACGGTTTCCCGAATAAATCTTTCGTCCGATTGACCGACTTGAACGGAAACATGCCAGTGCCTAGAGGTGAAGACCCTCTGAATAATTCTAAGTTTAGAATCATTGTGACCGCAGACACCACTTTCACTTTGCAATATCCAATTTCATTCCTGCCTGTAGATTCGACGTATTATGCCCCTTATGTTGAGGGAGGAAGTTGTAATTTGGTGCAGACCACATTTATTTTTTATCCGAGTCCAAATCAAGTTTTTCCAAATTAAGGAGTTTAAATAATGGCAAAACATACACATGTTGCTCAGGAAGAGCAAAGACAAGATCATGCAATAGATGCCACACTAAGAGCAGTAGAGGCCGAAAAGCTTCCAATAGAAGAAATGCCCTTAGAAACACTTAGAGACTATAGGTTATACAATGAAGAAGCTCGTAAAGCGAATAAGAAACTTCGCGTTTGTCGTTATCCTATCAAACAATGTCCGCCTGAATTGCATCCTAAACAACGCGTCAAAATTGACACGACCGATGGTTCACGAAATCCGATCCCTGTTTTTCTAAGCAATCATCTCATACATTACGATGAGAAACTGACGCCGGGCAAGATCTATGATATCCCCGAGTGCGTGCTTTCTTACCTCTCAGATAAGGGTAATCCTATTTGGGGATGGGTAAACCTCCCGGATGGATCAAAAGAAACAAGACAGATTGATAAGAAGCCTAGATTTTCCTTAACTACCATCTATCAGGGCGGTAATTACTAATGACTACCAATACTAGAACTGTTCAAAATGCTTTAGATATCATGCGAACGGCCTTAGGGCGAAGAAACGAGAATGACCCGGATTCAAGCGATGACTTGTTTCTGAGTTATCTAAATGATTTTGCAAGCCTTGTGATGCCTAATGATACTAAACTTTTTGAAAGTTTTGGTACTTTGTCCTTTGTCATCGACGAAACCCATACTGACGGCGTTTATACTTTTAACGACGTTGGAGCTGACTTCGACTTTATAAACATTTCTCAAGAAGCGTTTATTTCATTGCTCGAACCACAAAGAAATTCAATTTCTTGGAATCAGCTTCCCATCTACCAAGATCCGGGTGAGTTCTTTATGATATGGGGTATCAATAACGAAGAAATATTGATCCCCGGCTATCCTACAATGATGTTATTTTATGGGAACGAATTCACATTTCGCACAATCCCACAAACTTCTTACCTAGTGAAAATCTATGGTTACAAGAAGAACTACGATTATCCGTCGCCTGACGTGATTTTGCAGTATGACTATTGGCTTCGCTATATAGCTTATGGAGCCGCTGTGAATTACGCACGCGATTATAGATATGACGATGCGGCACTCGCTAGGATTGAACGAACATTCGCCAGTGAGCGCAAGCAAATGCTTACTAAGACACATAATCAAGTGAAAATGGCTAGAGCCATGCCAAGGTTTTAATGATCAAAATAGGTGAAGTTAAGGGAACTAAATTAAATGCAAATGGAAAGCTGATTAACGAGTATTATACCTATCAGGATGCTAAACAAGATGATGATGGATGGGTAGATGCAAAGTTGTTTATGCCGGTAGATTATGACCTATGTCAATTGAAGATTAAAGATAAGAAATCCCGGATGGGATGGGCGGCTCGCACAGTTTGGGATGGTCTTAAACTTGCAGTAGGTGACGAAATATTATATTGGAAACGAAGTAAGGAGCAATAAAAATGCCACTAGTCAAAGGTAAAGGCGAGAAAGCTATTAAACAAAATATTGAAACTGAAATGAAAGTTGGCGGCCGCCCACAAAAGCAAGCTGTCGCAATCGCATTAAACGAAGCAAAAAAATCTGGCTACAAACCCAAAAAGAAAAAATCAAAGGTGACAGGTAAATAACATGGCTAAGATGATGAAGCCGAAAGGCAAAAAGGTTAGTGGCGCAAATTATGTCGCTAGCGATGAGGAATACGACAAGAAACAGGTCAAAAAGCAGGGTAAAGAGATGAAAACTGCTGGTATCGCCAAGGAGTTGAAGGGCGCTGAAAAAGAAGAAGGTTATTCTAAAATGCCTCGTGTAAAAGGCCAAAAAAAGAATGCTAAGCCTGTAAGTGGTCAAAAAAAGATTAAATAAGTAGGTGAAAGATGCCTTGGAATTCAACTAGCCCACTTGGAAGTATTTCGGTTAAAGCTAATCGAACGATTCAGCAACAGAATACGACTTACACAGAGGTTACAATGGGAAATAGTGTTATTGGAACCAACACCAATAGCACGCGTGATCATTTTTGGAATGTGGGGTCTAATGAAGATGGTCGGCATCGCTTTATCAATTCCCCCGCTTTTACAGTAGGGGGTATCCCAGCTAATCCTGTTGTGGGAGCTGGCATGGATGCTGTTTTGTATTTAAAGAGCACAAACGCACAGCCTCAATGGTTTACGAAAACAAGTGCCGGGTTGATCTACCAAGCAACTCCTAACTTTATTGAAGGGGCCGTGGTTATTGGGGGATCTTATGTAACCATTAGTTCCGTTCCGGCTAATGTGTATGGTGAGGTCGTCTTATGGACAAATGCATTAGGTAAAAATAGCGCTCAAAATGGGTTTTTTAAAAGCAGTGCATTTGCCGTTGAAGGATGGTCTAATTATTTAGCTCCTCAAGGTTCAGCGGAGATAATTAACTTAAAATTAGGAAATGGCAGTGATGCTTCTGGTTTAAACCTTCGAGTAAGAACTGAAGAAGCCTCGAATGGCAGCGCATGGAATTATCGCATAACTTATAGGGCGATCTAATGGACGTTTACGAAATAACCAACTACAAAACTGCGGTTGATAATTCAGGGGTCAACTATCTATCCCCAGCTGACTCTTTTGAGAAGATCATCAATGGGTTTGTTTATCGGCAGGTGCTTCAATCGCGCATGGGAGTTGGTTATTTCGCTCCTAGACTATCAGGAAATGATCGGGTATTTGGCATATTCGAGCATATACTTCCAGATTCTAGCAGAGAATTGCTTGCTGTCGATCGAAATCGACTTTATAAATTCAATACTGCTACAGGTATTTTTGATCTTATCCCCTTTGGCGGATCTATGGCCGCTTATACAGGCTTTAATATTTCAGCTAATGACTTTTATGTGTCTGGAGTATCCTATCCAACTTCAGCAAATGCCCCACGATTTGTTTTCTGTGGAGAAGGGATTACACCCAATGGAGCTGGATCCTCTATCTTCTTCTATAATGGAACGGATGTGCGCGATTATACGAACGTTGCAGACAATGGAAATTATGCAGCTCCAGCGATGGGGGCGCTTAATTCTGCTACCTATACGATGTGGTTCAATGAGCGCATCAACTTCATTTGTCCTGTGATCGCTGGCATTGAGTACAACCAAGGGACTCTTTATTCAGGCATTAGAACAACTTCGGGAAATGGAGATAAGTTTAATGTTGCGGGATCTGGATTATTCCAGGCTGACACGCCTCAAGCAATCACTGGAGCTACTCTTCTTGGTCAAGTTATGGTGCATAATTATGACCGCATGGCCTATACAATGGAAAAAACTAGGGATGCTTTTAACCCTTATTTTGGACGTGCTGTGCCAGGTGTTTTAGGAACCAATGCTAAATTCAGTTCTGTGAGCTGGAATGATACCGTGCGATCCATTGGAAGGACAGGGATTCTCGGAACCGATGGACGTTCTAATTTGCGCGTTGATAATAAGATCCCCTACTTCACTGCTAGAGAAATAGATCAAATCAGCTTTAATTTGACATATGGCGGTTTTGATAGACTCAATAACCAATTCCTTTGGGCTTATAAAGAATCTGAATCGAATTCGAACACTCAAAATCGTGTATTAGTTGGCAACTATGAAGAAAATACATGGTCAATCTACGATCAGCGTTTTAGTGTATTCGGTCAAACTGATATCGGCCTTAATCTTACATGGGATCAAATCGAATCAGCAAGTGGCAATCCTTCTTGGGCTAGATGGGATACTACAGAGGAAATTTGGGATAGAATAGGTCTTGGCGGTTCAGTTCAAAAAACACTTGCCGGGGATGATCTAGGATTCATCTATGAGCTTAATCAAGATTATGACGATTATTATACGACAATCAGCGCTGTAACAACAGGCGCAACCACAACTTTAACCGTGGCCGCAACAGGTGTATTGCCGGGTGATTTAATCACTATTGCAAATGTCGAGGGTATGATTGAATTAAATAACTTTGATGAGGAAACAAATACTCAGACACAAGAACTTTATGATGTCATAAGCGCAACACCTACCTCTATCGTTATCAATGTAGATTCAACTTTATTTTCTGCTTACACTCCAAATACAGGAAACCTTTCTAAAGTAATTAAATTCCAAGCTCAAACAATTCCTTTTAATCCTTATAGAGCTGAGGGAAGAAGGATTTTCATTTCTCACGTGGAATTTTTTATTGAAAATACAGGTGGAAGCTTGTTAGTCGATGTTTTTGCCGATCAACAAACCACTCCATTTAAAGAAAATTGTTTGATGAAACCTTCTAGTAATTCAGTCGAACAAGAAGGGGAATGGGTAGAAATGGTGGTAGCTCAAGAAGCTAATTTTCTAACATTTGTAATGAAACAGACATCCCCGGCGGTGCAATTGCGATTAACTTCGATGCGATTACATTGCGAACGTGGCGGCTATACACATTAAAATAAAGATTAACTATGGCTAGAATACCCGAAGTTTTTAACGTAGGCTCGCGAGAAGTCTTAACAATTGAAGATCTTTTGCTTGTCATTGAACGGCTATATATCGATCTTGCCATAGCAATTAATAGTAAGCCTGATCTAGTTCAAAGAAATGTAGACGGACAAACCACTGATACTTTTCTTTCTCAAGGAACGTTTAATATTAATTTGACAACTGATAAAGTGGAAATGTTAACAAATCATATAAATCCGACGACGGTCACATGGACTACTTTAAGCTAGTCATAATTTAATTATTCTAGTAGTATGAACATAAAAAGGTGTTCAAATGAAAGAATGTTTAATATGCAAAATTGAAAAAGATGAAAGCGAATTTGGGAAAACTTTTAGAAATAAATTAAAGACAAAATTTAATTTAAGATCATATTGTAAAATATGCGATCGAATAAAGAATAAAGAATATTGTGAAAAAAACAAAGAAATTTTATCAGAAAAAAGAAAAAAACGAATAAAAAATGAAAGAGAAAGAATAGGAATTTCTGTTCATCATGGATTTAGCGTTGTTTCCGAAGAAGTCCATAAAAAGAAAGAATCATGTAGACATAAAGCAATTTATTTAAGAAAGTTAGGTAAAATAATTCCTACTGACTTTTGTCAAATATGTGGTATAAGAGATATGAGTTTAGAAATGCATCATGCCGATTATGATAGACCTGAAATGGTAGTATTCTTATGTCGGCCATGTCATCTTAAAATTCATTGGAAAGTTTTAAATGAAAGATAAAAAGGGGTTCATATGACATTCGGAGCAGAGATTTGGGGGCCGCCTTTAATTGCTGCCGGTGCAAGCTGGTTGACTGGTAAGGGTTCAGCAAGTAAAGAATCTAAAATGCAAAAGACGCAAAGAAAGCTTATAGACAAGCTTATTGGCTCTTTAAATGGACAAGGTGAATTTTCAGACTTGTTTGATTCTAGTCCAGAAGCATTTCAAAAGTCATTTGTAGAACCTGCACAAGCTCGTTTTCGTAATCAAACGGCGCCCATGATTCAACAACAATATATAGAGTCTGGGCAGCAAAGAGGCACAGGGTTAGACGATACTTTAACGCGTGCCGGTGTCGATCTTGATTCGATGCTTAATCAATATGCTTATCAATTTGGACAGGATTCTTTGAATCGTAAGCAAAATAGCATAAATTCCATTCTTGGAGCTGGTGCAGGTGCGCCGAATCAAACTACAGGTATGCAAGATATTCTTGGAGGCACAGGGGGTTATTTATCAAGTAATGATTTCTCAAGCCAGTTTAAAGATTATTTTAAAAAGCCAGTCAATACGACCGCTGATAGTGTTGTCCCTCCTCGCAAGGGTTTTGAATCGTAATTTAAGGAGTAATGAAAATGTCAATGCCATCGTCATTTGATATCGGTAGACAGGTAGGAAATAATTTTGCAAATGTTCGTCGAGAAGCAAAAGACGAGGGAGTTATTGATCAGATTCTTTCCGAAGCGATGACTTCCGGAGATCCTGCTATTTTACAAAATAGTATTGGTAAAATTTTATCTCAAGTCTCACCTGAAAGACAAGGTGTGGCGGTTCAATTTCTTCAAAATAAAATGCAGAATCTTGATCAAAAGATCAAACAGGATAAATTAGATAAACAAGCTCAAACCGCTGCACAAGAAGCTGGTTACACATATGGGGCGCCTCCTCAAGTACAGGCAAGACAAGTTCAGGAAAATGCGAAAAAATCAAGATTGGGACAATATGGTCTTAACGCAAATCCTAACACGGAATCAAATCTTCCTACTGCTCAAAATGGCACAGAGTCACAGCTTACAGGGAATCAAGGAAATGAGAAACCTAATCAAAATATAAAACCTACTCAATCTATATTTAAAAAACTTACCAATGATCAGCTGATTGTAGCTACTGGCGCCCCTGATCGTGAAATTTCAGAGCCAGCAAAAGCGGAATTGAAAGATCGTCAGGAAAAGGAAAAACTAGATCAGAGAGTTAAAACAGATGTTTTTAAAAGTGATCTCAATAGATCACAAAAAGTTTTAGAAAGGGCTGACGCAATAGCTGAGCAAATTCCACAGAAAAGAACTTCAATTAGTTTAATGAAAGATGCTGTAGCTAATCGAAATCTTGGATTCTTTTCGCCTGACAATTTAGCGGAGATTACAGGAATTGAGGGTTTTAGATCACCGGAAGGAGCTATTTTTAAGACTGCCGGTAAAGAATATTTCTTAGGAAACATTGCAAGAGCTGGCGCAAGACCTAACCAATGGATAGAACAGCAAATCTCCGATATGATGGCGAAAGTCGGTCGTAGCCCGGAAGCTAACTTTTCCGTTTTAAGGGCATTGGAGAACGAATTAGATCTTGATGAGGCTAGAGTAAGAATCACTAATGAGATTTCAGATAGGCTTAGATCAGAAGGCGATTATGGACAAGGTAAACTTGGCTCAATGGTAAATGCGCAGCTTTCTAAGTACGCCGAAGAAAAACAAGATATTCTTTTTAATGATTTAAGAGCCATAAAATCTATCGCTGAAAAGACTCCTCAAAGATTTAGAAAAGTAATAAAAGGCACAAAAGTTTCTGATTACATAGCTCAAGCTTTATTATTACAATTCAATAACGATCCTGAAAAAGCAGCAAATGAAGCCAAAAAATTGGGGTATGATTTTGAATAATCAAAATATTTTTCAAAGATATGCATCCATAAATGAAGAGTCTAATTTTTCAACTCTTACGGAAGCCCCTTTTAAACCTACTCAAAATGATTTTTCAAATGCCGTAAATGATAACGCTAATTTGCCACAGCAAAACGGTGGTAACATTTTTCAAAGACTCGCTGATAAGCAGAAAGAAAAAGAAAATAATCAATTTGGACTTTTTGATACCCTTAAAGACATTGGCGAGCAAGTTGTTTCTAAAGGTCTTGCCGGAGTAGGTGGTGGCTACGGAAACATTCTCGATACTTTTGGTTTACAGGTAAAAGAAGGCCAGAAAATCCCCGGGCAAGAACAAAGGCAAGCTGAGCAACACAGCGTACTTGATAAATTAAATCGTGGTGAGATACCAACTTTAGCAGAATTCATGAGTTTAACGGATGACGAACCCGGATTTAACCGATTACCTACATCAAAAGAGCTACAAAAGGGCATAGAGAGCGTAACTGGTATCGGCGAAGGAAAGACACCAGCCGGGAGAATTGCCGGCCGTGGCGCAGAGTTTCTTGGAGAAGGCGTTGGCACAGGTGGCGGAGGGGCAAAAGCACTGATAGGTCTTGCAACTTCGGGTATAGCTGGTCAATCTCTTAGGGAAGCCGGAGCGCCAGAATGGGCAGCTTCTACAACTGAAATCGGTGGATCTCTAGCGCCTTCATTAATTTCTAAAAAACTAATACCATCTAGCAAAGCAGCAAATGAACTCGTAGATGCAGGTCGTCAACTTGGATTATCCGAAGAATTGATTACGCCATTAATCCAAGGCGAAAAGAAAGTAGCTACCCTATCAAAAGTTGCAAGAAAAGGTTCTAGAACTAAAGAAATTTTTGGTAAGATTAAAGAAAAACTTGGAGATTCCTATAATACTATTAAGAATCAGCCGGGCGCTAAATTCAGCTTGCCTAATGCTGACCAAATAAAATTGCGAAGAGATTTCTCTAATATTCGAAATGATCTATCAAAAACTTTAGCACCGTCGCCCGACAAACAAGCTGCATTAGATTACATAGAAAAATCTTTAGAAACATTGAGAAATGTTAATATAACCCCTGAGTACCTAGTTAACTTTTGGCAGGATATAAATAAATCCGTCAAATGGAATAGCATTAGTGGGGGAAAGAAAGCATTAGCTCAACTGAAAGAACCTATTTCGGATGTTTTTAAAAAAGTTTCTCCACAGTTGGCTAAAGATTTTGAAATGACTAATGATTTATATTCAAAATATGCTCAAATTTCAAAGAAGCTTAAACCTGATATTATTGATTCTATCGTCAATAAAGCAGAAATCCTTGGAGCGCCAGTGGCCGGCTTAGCTCTAGCTCAAGGCAATCCATGGGCGTTAATTGGACTTGGAAGCGAAGCTGCATTAAGACTTTTAAGCCGTGAAATGCTAATCAATCCATATTTCCAAAATGTAGCCAAAAAGATTGTTACAAACTTCAATCAAAGTTCAATGAAAGGGGTTCAAAGTTCAGTTAAACAAGTTCAAGAATATATGCAAAGAAAGCATCCTAACGAAGATTGGGCTTTTTTAACGGAGACGCCAAAAGAAGAAGATGATGATTAGTCATATTTAGCCAAAAAAAACATCATAAATATTCCTAACATTAGACCTAATATATAGTGCATTAATATTTTCCTTTGTTTTTAAAGTTTTGAAACATTTCAAATATCTTATCATATTTTTCATTTTGCTTATCTATTTTTTTATTAATATGATAAAAACCAATAAACATTATTATTGAAGTTATCATGAAATAAATATTCACTCCAAAAACACTCATTTACTATTTCTTTCCTCAATCTTGCAAAGTCTTTCATGGAAATCTTTCATTTCATCATGTATTGCTCTTACAAGTTCACGTGTTGATTCTAACTTAGAATCCATATGTCTTATATCTGCTCTAGATTCTGATCTATTCCATAAGAAAAGAGGGATAATCAAAGCCCCATTTCCCAAAATCAACATTAAAGTGTTTGTAAAATCCATTTTCTTACCTTTTTCAAATGTACAAATTATTATATTCAGATCTTATTTCTTCTTTTGTATCTGTAGGCATTTCCTCAGAGGGATTTTGTAACATGTAGTTTACCAAGATTGTCAATTGTCTCGCTGTCTCATCGTCCTCGGGTGAATCTGCTACTATCGTTATTTTCATTGCTTTTCCTGAACTTTGACTTGATTTATCTTATCCATGATAGCAAGCCTTATAAACTCTCCCATGCTTTTATTAGTCAGCATGCACATTAATCGTAATTGATGGTGTAGATGTTCGGTTAATTGAAATGTTGTAGTTCTATGGGCGCTTTTTCCTGTCATACTAGCATGTACTCCACGTTTACACCGTATTTATCGACATCATCGATCTTGATCTTTTTCTTATCTTTTTCAAATTTAAAGTGACACTGATCTAAGTCTACAGTCACATTAAAGCTTGTGTAGTCGACTATTTTAAACGAATTTGACCCTACAAATATAGCGAAATCGGAATATTCCTTTTTATTCGGCCATAAAATGACGTGATAAGGTGTCGTATTCGTGATCGTTATAATGTTGGCTTTCTTCATATCTCCTCTCAATCTTATTCAATTATTCAACTATTTTTCTTTTTAGTCAAGTTTTTCTGGTCATTGCGAAACTTGAAGAGTATTTTTAATTTTAATTTAACATTCAAGAGGAGGGTTTAAAATGCCTAAATTCGCAAGACCAAATTCATATACCGGGAAGCAATCAAATCAAAGTTGGACAGGTGATGTTAGAGCGGCTAACGTTGTCGAATCGGCTGCCGGAGTATCCACACAACTATACATAAGCCCATTAACTTTAGCTCAGACTATTGGAACTTTAGTTGATTTAGAGCTGACAGCGCCCGGCCCGATAGGCTCTGTAACACCTAACACAGGGGCATTTACTACCCTTGCATCTAGTGGATTGACTGTTTTAGCTTCTGGAGCGGCTGCTGTTTTCCGTGCTGGTAATGCCACAGGCACAGTTGGATTCTATGGTGCAACAGGTGCAACACGTGTAACACAAGCCGATTTGACAAATAGCGTTACCGCTGGTGGTGTGACAGGCACAATTGCCAACTATACCGACCTTACAACTTATGCGACGGATGCGGCGGCTATTCGCAATGACATCTATCAATTAGCTCTTGCATTAACAAATGTTATTGGTGCGTTAAGATCCTATGGACTATTAGCATAAAATATTCTATAGATATTATAGAATCTTTTAACCCCAGCAAGGACAAAGACAATGCAAAAACAAGTACAACAGTTCGCAAGCGAGTGCCAAAAGGCTAGAATTTTCGTAGAAAACGACATGCCAATCGGCGTTTTCCATGACTTTTTGATGTTAATCAAAGGCTTAATGGTAGATCGCATGGTAGCTGCACATAACGAGCAAGTAGCGCAAGCAAAAGCTTCTATGGAAAATGGATCAGATTTAGAAGAAGGCATTCCGGCCGATGCGCCAGATTGCCAATCTAATTGCGAGCCTGCAAAAGAGGAATAGACAATGCAAAATAACTGTAGAGCATTTTTTGAATCATTAAGATCTCTAGGTTTTGCTGGCATCTCAGCGGCTTATGCCGCTGTAGGTGCTGCAACTACCCATCCTGTAAGAGCTTTTTGCGTTACAAATAACACGCAAGGCCACATGATATTTTCTTTCGATAATGGAGACGCAGCCGGGCAAATGTTTGTCGCCGCTGGAAGCTATAAGCTTTATGACGTACAAGCAAATCAAAATGCTCAGTTTGACGATAAATATGTGTTCCCTGTGGGATCGCAAATGTATGTCAAGCAAGTGACGGCTCCGGTATCCGGGAACGTCTACGTTGAATATTTATGTTAAGAGGCGCTAACCCTAACATTCCGGTTCCCATGTTAAATAGAAACGATCTTTCAAAACAGTTCGAATTAGTTGTTAAACAGGAAATAAAGAACTATCAAGATTCTTTAAACTTTGTTTTACAATCTATTGATGAATTAAAAAAAGACATTAAGCAATTAAATTCTGATATGCTAGCGAATTATGGTTTGATTCATAGTCAACATAGTGACCTAGCGATTCGGATTGAAGTTGAAAGAATGTTGCACACGGAATTAAGACAACAGGTTAGTTCTTCAATAAATAATACTGAAAGTTTTAAAGAAAAAGTTACTAATGAATTGGGCACTTTATGGGATTCATCTTTAATTAATTCTAGAAAGAATGAGTACAATGAGAATCGAATTAAAGCTGTAAGAACTGATTTTGAAAAGCTTGAAGATGAAATCATTGCCCATAGTTTTATGATTCGCAATAGTTGCGATGATATTCAAGTTAAATTAAAAAAAGAACTATGCAACTTGAAAGAAGAAATTCTTTCTATGCCATCGGAAGCCCTTCAATTAAAATCAGAATTTGAAGAAAAGATTGATACTCACCGTGTTGATGTTGCCGGCATCA
>JAHEYR010000312.1 GCA_023251485.1 Bacteroidales bacterium | reverse complement strand
CTATCTCGGTGATGGCTCGAGGAGAGAGATCAAATAGCAATAAAATGCCAACCGTCATCAGGATAAAAATAATGATCGATTTTACATACATGACTACTCACTTCTTTCTGTAAATCGCTTCAGTTCACTGGTTGGCACACCATTTGCTAACAACCATTGTTGGAAGCGTTTAGAAATGATCCCTTTTTTAACAAAGTGTCCCTCAATTTTAACTTTAGCATCGGATACTTTTTCGGAAGAATCAATTTCATAGCTGTATAGGGTATTAAAAACTATTTTTCCATTTTCGTCCTCCAGGCATTCGGTTATTTCCATTACTTTTCTACTAAAATCACCCAAACGCTTACAGAAGATTGCAATTGGAAACGCCTCGGCGATGAGACTGTAGAGCATCTTGTCATCCATGGTAGAAGTCAGCTTGCAAAGCGTCATTGTTCGGGTATAGGCAGCCCGACAAGAGTTGGCATGCGTTGTTGTCAAAACCATATGGCCCGTTCTGGCAGCTTCCTGGGCTGCATAGGCTTCCTCTGATTTCATTTCTGCCACACAGATAATATCTGGATTGGAAGTCAGCGCAAATTTGAGTAATGTTATTTGATTATAATTTTTATTCGTTTTCCAATGAACAATGCTATTAATTACTTCACCATTTTCATCACGTTTAACCAAATCAAATTCTCGGACTTCTTCTTCAATCGTCATGATTCGATCATCGTCCGGAGTATCAGCAAGTAGACAACTCATTAACGTCGTCTTTCCTGAATTAGTCGCACCGGCTACAATAGCGGAGGCACCGTATTTTTTGCATAAATTGACAAACTCGAACATTTCTTCCGTTAATGTCTTGTTTTTTATTAAATCCGCCTTGCTAAGTTTATTGGGATTGACAATCCGAATGGATGCCTGAACTCCGGCATCTTCATCAATCGTTGGATAACAGGATGCTGTAATTCGCACATTACTCCCAAGCGATCCACGAACAACGGAATTCGCCTGAGATAAAGATTTCTCGGATTGTTCTTCCAATAACCGCACCATAATATCATACGCCAATTTAGGCGAGAGAAAGGTTTGTTTTGCGCGCAAAACGTCACCATTTCGATAATGAACTTTCACATCATCCCAGCGATTAATATTTATCTCTTCGATATCTTTTTCAAAATTATCAAGCAGGGGTGTCAGAATATCGTAACTGGCCATGGCATTATATACTCGATTCATTAGTTCCCGGCTGGTATATCCTTCCACTACAATATGATGATCATCAATGTATTTTTTAATGGTATTGTTGATTAATTCATTATTCTTATGCTTTCCACTTAAAGCCTGATGATTAATACTTAAAATTTCCTGCTGTATCCGTAATATAATGTTTTCAAGCTCACGGTTAGTCTTACTACTCATTTTCTAAATCCTCCTTTATCTTGTTCCTGCCAAAAGAAAATAAATGTCCCATTTTCTTTTCTTTTTGTGGCTTTGGCGCTTTCTCTTTTTTTGTCCGCTTACTCACTTTGAAGCGTTTATTGAATTTTTTAACCGCAATGTTTTCATTTTTACTGTCAATTTCCATTAACTGATTGGCCAATTCATCAATCTCATCCAGCAATTCCTTATTATGTCGATTATGATCGAGTGGATTGATTGATGTTCCCTCGAGATAGCCCAATTGGAGATCGATTGAATAGGGGAAAAAGTACTCCACCTTTTCATTGTATTTTTCGGCAACCATTAACCATGATTCAAAATCCCAAGGATTATTGACCGCATGGCGGGCATTTCGAATACCCTGATAATCCTGTATCTGACTGCTAATGGATTTAAAAAAGGCAATGGACTTTAAATCCCCGCCTCCAAGCATAACCACTTCTCCATAGCGAAGGGCATACTGGGTAATAAGATCATTCGAAATATTCGACTGACCGTCGACAATGCAATAATCAAACAAAGGACCAAGCGCAATAAAGAGATCCACTACTTGCGATTCCACCATATCCGGATACCGAAGCTTCGATTCACCATCGCGATAACCTAAAAACGCCAGATTTTTATTCTTTTTATGATTCACCAACGTTTTTTTGATGGCTTCCTGGTTAAAACCTGCCGTTGCTACAATATGTCCAAGTGATCCGCCCTCCTGATCGAGTTTCGGAAATAAATAAGTCAGGGGATCTGCCTGATCCTCGGTAAAGATGAGAACCACGTTCTTTTCTGTCGTCAGGCTGATAAATTTTGCCAGCTCCAGGCTGATGGTCGTCTTACCGCCTCCGGGTGATCCCCATACACTGATTAGCTTCATCTCTTACCTCCTTAAATTGAACCACTGGTTTTAAAGTAGACATCCTGTTTATCAAGGAATGCTTTAATGACGCTCTCATCCCCATTTCGTGGATATACCAGTGTAAAAGCAGGATTCCCCTGTTTATCAATGGCCGTCAATAGTTCTGCCTGTTTTTTATTAACCAACAACGTCACCGTTGCCGGCAATTCTGAATACTTGGTATACGCTTCGCCGGAGAGATCGACACCAGTTGCGGTTGAAACCGCTAATACCAAGACATATTGG
>JAHEYR010000311.1 GCA_023251485.1 Bacteroidales bacterium | reverse complement strand
ATCCTCGTCATTTCGACCGGAGGGAGAAATCTGTTTATTAGCAGATTTCTCCCTCCGGTCGAAATGAAGAGGATTGGGAATCTGTTTTCATTTAGTATTTTATTCCACTTTCATTCCATCAAGCTTTGCCTTCTTGGTGGTAATCTGCTTTAGATAGGTTGCTAGGTTTTGTTGGCTAACAGGTGTCCCCGGAGGAGAGATTAGCTTTAACGGATCAATGGCTACACCACTTCGATAAACACGGAAGTCAAGATGCGGCCCGGTTGCTAATCCTGACATACCAACATATCCGATGACCTGTCCCTGGCTTACATGAGCCCCTTTTCGGATGCCGGCTGCAAACCCTGCAAGGTGCATATAGGTTGTTTCAAAAGAGGCAGTGTGTCTGAGTCGGATGGCATTTCCACCACCTCCAATAAATCCTGCCTGTGTTACTACAGCTGTCCCGATGGCATGTACCGGTGTCCCTCTGGGTGCTGCATAGTCAACGCCATGATGGGGTCTGCGAATACGCAATACAGGATGAAACCGGCTTTCTGTAAATCTGGATGAAATACGTGTAAACTTAAGCGGGGCCTTTAAGAATCCTTTCTTTAAACTGTTCCCCTTTTCGTCAAAATACCCTATCGAGCCTTTATCGTTAAACTTAAAAGCGTAATAAGGTTGCCCATTATGATAAAACCATGCTGTATGGATGCTTCCAAGACCGATAGACTTATTGCCGACGTAGAGTTGGTCATATTCTACTTTGAATTGATCGCCCTCCTGTATGGCGTAGAAATCGATAGACCATTGAAAGATTTCTGCTAAGGAGATCGCAAGGTTGGGATCGATCTTTAACGAACTAAAGCTATTCCATAAGGATCCGGAGATCTTACCTGAGGCCACTACTGTTTTTATCTGAACATCTTTTTGTTCCTCGCGAACCTTTATGGAGTCTTTCAGCGTGAATACCACATAGGCCGTATCGGATGGTTCGTAGATAAAATAGAGTGCCTTTTGTTGTTTATCGTTGGTGCAGAGTACAGTGTATCGATTTCCGGCACGGATCTTACGTAGATCGAAAACAGTATCACTTGCCTTACTTAGCTTATCGATTTCGGTTCCTTCAATATGATAACGTCCAAGAATAGAGGATAGATTCTCTCCTTCTTGAATCTCTCCTTTGTAAACATGAAATGAATCGACAACAATGCCAAACTCCACTCTCGGTTCAGGAAAGTAGTTGTCATCACTTAACTTTTTTACCGGGCGTAAAAAAGAGTATGCAATATAGATGATGAGTGCAGTTAATAAAAGTAAGAGTATAATCTCGAGAAACCGTTTGAATCGATGCGACATAATTTAGTTTTAATAGGTGAATTTATTGTACCAACTTCATTTCATTGATTAATCGTTTTGCTCCAGCAAATTTATCAATGATGAAGAGGCAATATCTGATATCGAGGGTGATGTTTCTGCACTGATCAGGATCGTACATCAGATCGCTCATCGTGCCTTCCCAGTTTCGATCGAAATTTAATCCGAGTAAGTTGCCATCGGCATCCAAAACAGGACTACCTGAATTTCCTCCTGTAGTGTGATTTGATGCGATAAATCCTACATGTATATGACCATCTTTATCGGCATACGGACCAAAGTCTTTGGCTTTATAGAGATCTTTCAACTTCTTTTCAACCACATAGTCGTATATGTCAGGGTTTTCTTTTTCCATGATGCCATCAAGTGTAGTGAAGTACTGATAACGAACCCCATCAGCAGGTTTATAATCGTCCACCTTTCCATAGGCAACACGAAGTGTGGAGTTAGCATCAGGATAGAATCGTTTATCGGGTTGCATCTCCATTTGCGCTTTCATATAGATTCTTTGCAAGCTATCCGACTGTATCTGAAGAACTCTTAATCTTTCGGATCCTTTGGTTTCGAAAGAAGCCCTTGATTCAGATGCAATAGTGAAGAGCGGATCCTTGACGATCTTCTGATAGTCTTTTTGTTTGAAATTGGATAACAGAGCTGTTATCTTTTCCTGACTGGTGAAAAATGACTGTTCGAAAAGCTTATCAGCCATAGCTTGATAATCATCTTTATACTTCTTTGCAAGATTAGAAAGAACCGGTGGTAGATATTTCGAATCCATCTCTTTTACAACTGTTTTGATCAGATTAGCAAAGATTTTTTTATCGATGGGTTGATAATAATCTTTAAAGAATGATTGAGAACCTCGTTTATAGCCCTCAATGAGTTTTGAAATGTCTTCGGCTTTTGTCTCTTTGTTTTGACAAAGTGTAACCAGTTTTGAAAATCCATCGGCATAACTAACGGCTTCGCTTCCCATGATTCCTTCGGCAAAGTAAGCTGAGGCCAGACTTAGCGGAGTCATCTCAGCATAGATATCAGCAAATAGAGGCAGAATATTGCCATATTGTTCTTTGTTTTGAGGCGTAGCGTTAACCCAATCTGTAAACTGTTTTTCGTAGTCCTGTTTCTTCGTTACCCCATTCAATCGTTTGATACCTTTGCTCTCTCCAATCATCTTTTTCCAGCCATTAGCAATGCCGGCATTTTTTGC
>JAHEYR010000114.1 GCA_023251485.1 Bacteroidales bacterium | reverse complement strand
TTAGCAAACTAACTGAGCATTTTTACAAGCAACTCATCCAAATAGTTAACTGATGAAACTGGTAGTTATCCTTTCGCGGGTTCCGTTCCCTGTAGAAAAAGGAGATAAGCTCAGCGCTTATCACCAGCTACGCTGTTTATCAGAACGGCACGAACTGCATCTGATCTGTCTAAATGATGCACCACTCCATCCTGATGCCGTTTATGAATTAAAGAGATACTGCAAAACTGTAAACATTTTTGATCTTAATCCATTTGGCCTGTTTTTTAATCTGATCTGGGCTTTTGTAACAGGTCGTCCCATTCAAATTGGATACTTTCATCGTTTTGGCGTAAAAAGACAGATAGAACAATTGATAGAAGAGTTAGCACCTGATCATTTGTATTGCCAGTTGGCTCGCACGGCCGAGTATGGCTGTGATATTGCTATTCCAAAAACAATAGATTATCAGGATGTTTTCTCTATTGGACTCAAGAGACGATTAGACGACCTTCCCTTTTGGAAAAAGCCTTTTTTCAGAATAGAGTATGAGCGTATGGCGCAATACGAAGAGACAATTTACGATCTCTTTGATCATCATACCATTATTTCGAAAGCCGATAGAGAATTATTACCCTTTGATGAGAGAGAGAAGGTTGTTTTAATTCCAAATGGAGTCGATTTCAATTTCTTCGTACCGGATAAAGAGGCTGCAAAACGCTACGATCTGGTCTTTACTGGCAATATGGCTTATCCACCCAACATACTAGCTGTTGAATATCTCGTAAAAAAGATATTACCACTGGTTTGGGAAAAAAGGCCTTCTACCAACTTACTCATTGCCGGTACCACGCCCCATTCAAGAGTCAGGATACTTTCAGAAAGCAGGATTTTGGTTACCGGATGGCTTAAGGACATCCGTCCGGCCTACACTGCCTCGCGTATCTTCATTGCACCCATGCAGATAGGAACAGGGCTTCAAAACAAACTGCTCGAAGCAATGGCTATGCAACTACCTTGTATCACATCGTCGCTGGCTAACGAATCATTACAAGCCAAAGCCGACACGGAAGTCCTGATTGCCGACACTCCATTTATCTACGCCCAGCACATTATATTTTTACTAGATAATGAAGATAAAGCAGCTAAACTTGCCAGAAATGGATACCACTTTGTGAAATCTAACTACGATTGGGAAGCTGCCACTGCTATTTTATCGCATCTTATAGAAGAATAATTATATTTCGAGCGCTGAACACCCCAAAACCATTCTTAATGACGTCTGTTTTTTGTACTTTTGCAAAAAACAATCAGTATGGCAGACGACAAGAAGATTATCTTTTCAATGGTTGGGGTAAGCAAGGTATACCCTCCAAGCAAACAAGTACTTAAAGATATCTACCTGTCATTTTTCTATGGTGCCAAAATAGGTATCATCGGTTTAAATGGTTCGGGTAAGTCAACACTGCTAAAGATTATTGCCGGTGTTGAAAAATCATTTCTAGGTGATGTGGTCTTTTCTCAGGGATATTCTGTTGGATATCTTGAACAAGAACCCGATCTTGATAATAGCAAAACAGTTAAAGAAATCGTACAGGAAGGCGTACAACAAGTTGTATCCCTACTTAAAGAATACGACGAAGTAAATAATAAATTCTCAGAGCCCATGACTGATGATGAGATGGACAAACTCATCAACCGTCAGGGCGAACTTACCGAACTCTTAGATCATCACGATGCCTGGAATCTGGATACAAAGCTTGAACGTGCAATGGATGCACTTCGTTGTCCGGATGGCGATGCATTGGTAGCCAACCTTTCAGGAGGAGAACGCAGACGTACTGCTTTGTGCAGATTGCTGCTTCAGGAACCTGATATTCTGCTTCTCGACGAGCCAACCAATCACCTTGATGCCGAATCGGTAGAGTGGTTGGAACAACACCTCCAACAGTATAAAGGAACTGTAATTGCCGTTACCCACGACCGTTACTTCCTCGATCATGTTGCAGGATGGATTCTGGAACTCGATCGTGGCGAAGGTATTCCATGGAAAGGGAACTATACTTCATGGCTTGAACAGAAAACCAAGCGTATGATGATGGAAGAGAAGACCGAAAGCAAACGCAGGAAGACACTCGAACGCGAACTTGAATGGGTACGCATGTCACCTAAAGCCCGTCAGGCAAAAGGAAAGGCTCGTTTGAATTCGTACGAAAAGATGTTGAATGAAGATACCAAGCAGAAAGAAGATCACCTGGAAATCTATATTCCAAACGGTCCCCGGCTTGGGAACAATGTTATTGAGGCAGTTGATGTATATAAAGCTTATGATGACAAGATTCTTTTTGAAAACCTTAACTTCAAACTACCTGCCGGTGGAATAGTTGGTGTTATCGGTCCGAATGGAGCCGGTAAAACCACCCTCTTCCGTTTAATCATGGATTTGGTAAAACCGGATAAGGGAGAGTTTTTAGTAGGAGAAACCGTTACGGTTGGATATGTTGATCAGGCTCATGCAAACATTGATCCGGAGAAGACTGTATATGAGGTAATATCCGAAGGAAATGAACAGATGTTGTTGGGTGGTCGCATGATTAACTCAAGGGCATATGTATCACGTTTTAACTTTGGTGGTGCTGATCAGGGAAAGAAAACAGGTGTTTTATCAGGTGGTGAACGTAACAGACTTCACCTGGCTTTAACGTTGAAGAGCGAAGCTAATGTATTGTTACTCGATGAGCCAACCAATGATATCGACGTAAACACATTGCGTGCACTCGAAGAAGGCTTGGAAAACTTTGCAGGTTGTGCTGTAGTTATCTCTCACGACCGCTGGTTCTTAGATCGTATTGCGACACATATCCTTGCTTTTGAAGGGAACTCTGAAGTGTACTACTTTGAAGGAGGTTATAGCGACTATGAGGAAAACAAAAAGAAACGTCTTGGTGACGAAACACCTAAACGCATCCGCTACAAAAAACTAACTGTTTAAGTAATGAAAAAAATAACCGCCGAATTACTGGATCAAGTTTCAGAACAAGCTGTAGCATCACCCCGTCAGCGGATGAACTACAACTTCCATGAAGATTTAGGAGACAACCTCCAGCGCCTGCTAAATGCGATGGAACCCTACACCTATATTCGCCCTCACCGGCATGCTGATCCCGACAGGGAAGAGCTCTTTGTCGTTCTACGGGGCACTTTGTTGGCTATCCAGTTTGATGAGGAGGGAAATATTACCGACTCACTTGTTCTAAGTGCTGAAGAAGGAAATTATGGTGTGGAGATTCCTCCCCGAACCTACCACTGTATTCTTTCGCTTGAGCCCGGTTCTGTTGCTTTTGAAGTTAAATTAGGTCCGTTTATTCCAAAAGGACCTGATAACAGTGCGCCATGGGCTCCTGAAGAAGGTACGCCCGAAGCTGATATCTATGTAAGAGAACTCGCTAAACGAATACACATTTAATCATTTAAAATTCAGAGCTAACCGTTTAAAACTATTCGGTTAGCTCTTTTTTATACCCACGCACGATTATGGCTGTTCAAAAACCATCTATTCCAAAGGGAACAAGAGACTTCTCGCCAGTAGAAATGGCGAAACGTAATTACATCTTCGATACCATCCGTTCGGTGTTTAAACGCTACGGGTATCTACCCATCGAAACCCCTGCCATGGAAAACCTTTCGACCCTCCTTGGCAAGTATGGTGAAGAGGGCGACAAGCTTCTCTTTAAAGTATTGAACTCGGGCGACTTTCTGAAAGATGTAAACAAAGATCTTCTTGATTCGGCAGACTCAAATAAAGTAACCACCCTCATTTCTGAAAAGGGGCTGCGCTACGACCTTACCGTTCCGTTTGCTCGCTATGTGGTTCAACACCGTAATGAAATTGTATTTCCCTTTAAGCGCTATCAGATACAACCTGTCTGGAGAGCAGATCGCCCACAGAAAGGTCGTTATCGCGAATTCTATCAATGCGATGCGGATGTGATTGGATCAGATTCTCTCTTTAATGAGGCTGAACTCTTGTTAATGATCGACGATGTCTATACACAACTAGGTATCAATGTTCTGATTAAACTGAACAACAGAAAAATTCTGGCTGGTATTGCTGAGGTGATTGGTGAATCTGATCGATTAGTCGATATCACAGTAGCCATCGATAAACTCGATAAGATTGGGCTGGAAAATGTAAACAAGGAGCTGGAGGAACGTGGTCTTTCACTTGATGCCATTGCCCGTCTGCAACCCATACTGCATCTAAAAGGCAACAACAGAGAAAAGATCAATAGTCTGAAATCAATATTAAGCAGTTCGACTATTGGCACCAAGGGACTTGAAGAAATTGAAACCGTTTTGGACCTGGCTGATCAAAGCGAACTGAAAACTGAATTAGAACTCGACCTTACGTTGGCACGTGGGCTTAACTATTACACCGGTGCGATCATTGAAGTAAAGGCACTTGATGCTCAAATGGGCAGCATCTGTGGGGGTGGACGTTATGATGACCTTACCGGTATCTTTGGACTTCCCGGCGTTTCGGGGGTTGGTGTTTCGTTTGGTGCTGAACGTATTTACGATGTCCTTACCGAACTGAATCTTTTCCCTGTTGACACACTTACCGGAACAGAGGTTCTTTTTGTCAACTTTGGACAAAAAGAAGCGTTATATTGCCTTAAACTTTTGACCACTATCCGCAAGGAAGGAGTTAGTGCTGAGCTATATCCTGAATCGGCAAAGATGAAGAAACAGATGTCGTATGCCGATGATAAAAAGATTCCTTTTGTCATTCTGGTTGGCGATGAGGAGATGAATACCGGCATCTTAACACTTAAAAATATGAAGAGTGGCGAGCAGTTTAAATTAACGATTGCTGAGTGTATTGAAAAGATTAAAGGAAACTAATCTTTAACGGGCCTGATTTTAATAAGCGGCATTCTGATGATGAATGCCGCTTATTTTATTTTAGACAACAAGCTAATTTTTTGCTACTTTAGCATCGTGATAAATAATCGAAATATTCCTAATTGGAATCTGATGTTTAAAATTCAGATCAACCGCACCTGCCTCTAGGTTCGGGCAATATTCTATTTTCTATTTCTTCCTTTTTTTTGTAATCCTTCGTGCATTACAATTTTCTAATTATCCTTATATAAATTCATATGGACAACCATATTATTTCTACTGCCCCCTTATCTTTCCAAACGATTGCATCTATCATTCATAATCGTCTTAAATTATCATTATCTCCTGATAGCATTGAACTGATCCAGAAATGTCGTACCTACCTCGATAAAAAAATGGGAAACAGAAGCGCTCCTGTTTATGGTGTAACTACAGGATTTGGATCACTCTGTACTATTACCATTCCTGAGAACGACTTATCACAACTACAAAACAACCTGGTAATGAGTCATGCCTGTGGCTTTGGAAACGAAGTCAATCCAGAAATCGTAAAGCTTATGTTACTGCTGAAGATTCAAGCATTAGGTTTGGGTAAATCAGGAGTACAAGTACAAACGGTTCAACGACTGATCGACTTATTCAATAACGACATTCTGCCTGTAGTTTATGAGCAAGGGTCATTGGGTGCTTCGGGCGATCTCGCACCGCTTGCACACCTTGTTCTTCCTATGCTTGGCATGGGCGAGGTTTGGTATAATGGCGCCAAAAGAGCATCAGCAGAAGTGCTTAAAACATTTGGATGGAAACCCATCTCCTTGCAGAGCAAAGAGGGATTGGCATTGTTGAATGGCACACAGTTTATGGGTGCACATGGGGTGTTTGTGTTACTAAAGGCACAGAATCTGAGCAAATGGGCAGATACATTGACAGCCTTATCACTTGAGGCTTATGATGGACGACTCGATCCATTTTATGCACAACTTCATACCATTCGTCCACACAAAGGACAGATCGAGACTGCCAATAACATTCGCACTCTTCTGGAAGGCAGCGAACTCATTAAACAGTCGGGCAAAAAAGTACAAGATCCATACTCTTTCCGTTGTACACCACAGGTTCATGGAGCTGCAAAAGACACATTGAATTATGTGCAGTCTGTTGTGTTAACTGAAATAAATTCAGTAACAGATAATCCAACCATCTTCCCTGATGATGATCTCGTTCTCTCGGGAGGTAACTTCCATGGCGAACCTTTGGCAATGGCTTACGACTTTATGGCTATCGCAGTCGCCGAACTTGGTGCTATTTCTGAACGGAGAGTCTATCGACTGATTGCTGGTGAGCGTAATCTACCTTCATTTCTGGTAGCAAACCCTGGATTGAACTCCGGCTTTATGATTCCACAATATACTGCAGCATCCATTGTTAGTCAGAATAAACAATTGGCAACACCTTGTTCTGTAGATTCTATTTCATCAAGTAACGAACAGGAAGACCATGTGAGCATGGGTTCGAATGCTGCAACTCGACTCATCCGAATGATTGATAATCTTGAAAGGATTCTTTCTATTGAACTCTTTACAGCAGCCCAGGCACTTGAATTCCGCAGGCCGTTAAAGTCGTCTAAATTCATTGAATCTTTGGTACAAGCCTACCGTCAAAGGGTATCTTTTATAGAGGACGATAAAGTTATGTATACTGAAATGCACAAGACTGTTCAGTTTATGAATGACTTTACCGGGGAGTTAAATGCTTTTCTGAAGGGATAAAAAGAAGCTGAGACTGTTAATGATGTAGAGACGCACGGCGTGCGTCTCGTATATTTGCATTAAAAGAGACGCACCGCCGTGCGTCTCTACCAAAAAGATTCAGAAACTTTTAAGACAACTTTACTTCTGCGGAGTAAGGTTTAACTTTATCTGAAGTTCTTTTAATTGATCTTCATGGATAGTGGATGGTGCATTTACCATCATATCGCGACCCGAGTTATTCTTAGGGAAGGCAATATAATCGCGGATAGAATCGGCACCACCAAATACAGCACAGAAACGATCGAATCCAAAGGCAATACCACCATGAGGAGGAGCACCAAATTCGAAGGCATTCATCAAGAAACCAAACTGTTTTTGAGCCTCTTCATTGCTAAAGCCTAATAGGTTCAGCATTCTGTTTTGCATCTCTTTATTATGGATACGGATAGAACCTCCACCAATTTCAGATCCATTGATGACAAGGTCGTAAGCATTAGCACGCACTAACTTTGGATCGGTATCCAATAGCGGAACATCTTCTGGCTTAGGAGCCGTAAACGGATGGTGCATTGCAAAGAAGCGACCCGATTCTTCGTCCCACTCCAACAGAGGGAAATCAACAACCCATAGCGGAGCAAATACCTCAGGATTGCGGTATCCTAAACGAGATCCCATTTCTAAACGAAGTTCACCTAATGCTTTTCTGGTCTTCTCAGCTTTACCTGATAAGATCAGAATAAGATCGCCAGGTGCTGCGTTGAAACGCTCTGCCCAAAGCTTAAGATCTTCAGGGGAATAGAATTTATCTACTGACGATTTTAAAGTACCATCCAGATTATAACGAAGATAGATCAAACCACCTGCACCAATCTGTGGGCGTTTAACCCATTCTGTTAGTTCGTCAAGTTGTTTGCGGGAATATTCAGCACATCCTTTTGCACAGATACCTGCAACAAGTTCGGTTTCATCAAAAACTTTAAAGTTTCTGTTTTTTGTAAGATCGTTAAGCTCTTCAAAACGCATTTCGAAACGGATATCCGGTTTATCAGAACCATAGAACTTCATGGCATCAGCATATGACATACGTGGAATCTCTCCAATTTCCATTCCTTTTACGTTTTTAAACAGATGACGAACCAGTCCTTCGAAGGTATTCAGGATATCTTCCTGTGTTACGAAGGCCATTTCACAGTCGATCTGTGTAAACTCAGGTTGACGGTCAGCACGAAGGTCCTCATCACGGAAACAACGAACAATCTGGAAATATCGGTCGTAACCAGCAACCATCAATATCTGTTTGTAGGTTTGTGGAGACTGAGGCAGCGCATAGAACTCGCCCGGATTCATACGTGAAGGAACGACAAAGTCGCGGGCACCTTCAGGAGTAGAACCGATGAGATAAGGAGTCTCTATTTCTAAAAACCCTATGTTGTTCATATAGTTACGGGTTTCAAAACCCATCTTATGACGTAGCATAAGGTTGTTCTTCAGAATATTACGACGGAGGTCAAGATATCTGTATTTCATCCGAAGCTCATCGCCACCATCCGTATTATCTTCAATGGTAAAAGGAGGAATCTTTGAAACATTTAGTACCTCAATCTTATCAACGATTATTTCGATATCGCCGGTATCAAGCTTTGCGTTTTTATTACTACGTTCAGCAACCAAACCAGTAGCACTGATAACATATTCACGACCAAGATTTCGGGCAGCCTCGCGTAGCTCGGCATGTGTATCTGAATTAAAAACAAGCTGGGTTATACCATAACGATCGCGCAAATCAACAAAGGTCATTCCACCTAAATCGCGTGATCTCTGAACCCATCCGCTAAGGGTAACTTTTTGGCCAACGTGGCTGATTGTCAGCTCACCACAAGTATGTGTACGTAACATCTTATTTTATTTTGAGTTACAAAATTACAAAAAGTTACGCTTTTATTATGAGATTCTACAAATCAGATTAATTTTGTAGATTCTATTTTCAACTTTTTTATCAACCCAAAACAAACTAATTAAATGAAGACCCTTACAATCAGAATGTTGACCATGGTCGTCTTGTTAATGACCATTGGCTTTGTGAAGGCTCAATCTGGTAAAGACCAGTCGAGCCCTTATCAGTTTACCGATATTAAACGATTACCTGCAACACCTGTAAAGGATCAATATCGCTCAGGTACTTGCTGGAGTTTCTCAGCGAATTCTTTCCTTGAATCAGAATTGCTTCGTCTTGGGAAAGGAGAATATAATCTCTCCGAAATGTTTATGGTACGCCATGCTTATGCTGATAAAGCTAAAAGATACGTTCGTTTCCATGGTTCACTGGAATTTGGTGGCGGTGGTGCTTTTCATGATGTCATCAATATGATACGCGAATATGGCGCTGTTCCACAAGATGTTTACAGCGGAAATGTTATTGGAGAAGTTGGTCCCGTTCATGGTGAAATGGATGAAGTATTCAAAGATTATATGACCGGTGTTATCAAAAATTCAAATAAACATCTCACTCCAGTATGGTATAAAGGTTTTCTAAGTCTGGAAGATGCTTACCTTGGCGAAGAACCTAAAACTTTCACCTACCAAGGTAAGGAGTATACTCCTCAAACATTTGCACAAAGCTTAGGTCTAAACCTTGACGATTATGTTGAAATCTCATCCTTCACACATCATCCTTTCTATAGCAAATTCATCATCGAGGTTCCTGATAACTGGAGTAGTGATCAGGTATACAATGTTCCACTTGACGAGATGATCGAAGTGATCAATAGCTCTATTGATAAAGGCTATACCGTTGCATGGGCATCAGATGTAAGCGAAAAAGGATTTAAACATGGCGCTGGGTATGCTGTTGTTCCTGAAATTACAGAAAAAGCTACTGCAGGAATGGAGATCGATAAATGGCAAGCTAAGAAAGAAGGTGATGTAGCTCCTAA
>JAHEYR010000310.1 GCA_023251485.1 Bacteroidales bacterium | reverse complement strand
CTGCAGCCACAAATGCAACCAGAACTATTGACTTTGGAAATGCTGCTTCTGACATTAACCCTGATGATATTGAAAGTATTTCTGTTTTAAAAGGTGCCGCTGCAACTAGCCTTTATGGATCAAGGGCAGCAAATGGTGTAATTTTAATTAAAACTAAATCAGGAAAAAAAGGAAAAGATCTACTGGTAAACTTTGCCAGCTCATACTCCTTAATGCAAGTTGGAAGACTACCTTATTATCAGGAAAAATTTGGTCAAGGATGGGCTAACCATTTTGCCTTTGAAGAAAACGGATCATGGGGACCATTACTCGATGGAAAAGATCGTTTGATTGGAAATATCGTTGACCATAGTCAGCAAATCGCTCCATATAAATACATGTCTAACAGTTTGACTGATTTCTACGAGACTGGCTTTACCTCTGATAATTCAATTTCATTATCAAGCGGAACTGATAATATGGGCTACCTTTTATCATTTACTAACGCAAAATCTGATGGTATTATCCCAGGAGATGCTGATGTATTAGATCGTAACTCTTTCCTGTTCAAAGCCAATGGCGGAACTGAAAAAACAAAGATCGACTTTAGTGCAAACTATTCAAGCAAAAAGCTTTCAGCTGTTGCAACTGGTCAGGGAGACGATGCAGGTGGTGGTAAAACTATCTTTCAGGAGATACTTCAAAATCCAATTAACCATTACATCCCACAGTACAGGGATTATACCAACAAATTCAATAATCTGGATAACTACTTTAACCGTTATGCCCAGAACCCCTACTGGATTATCAATCAGAATGGCAATGAGTTCAAACAAGACCGGTTAATTGCCAGCAGTAATATTTCACGTGTTCTGGCTAAAAACCTAAAATTGTCGTGGAAAGGTGGAATTGATACTTATTCAAGTATGTATAAAGACTGGGGAGCTGTTGCAAAAATAAATGACGGAACGCCCAACGCATCCGGGAATGATGTTTTTGGTATGGTTAAAGAAGAAGCAAGAACAGTTAAACAACTTGATTCAGATCTTATTTTGACATACGATGGAAGCATCTCTGTCGGAAGCGAAAATAAAGTTGATTTCAATATTTTACTTGGTAATAACATCAATGAAAGAACCGGTAAACGTTTAACCACAATTTCAAAAGGTCTTGTTGTTCCGGAATATTACAACGTTTCAAACATTAGTGGTAGCGCAGAAGTATCTACCTACGAATACAAAAGAAGACTGGTTGGAACTTATGCTCAAGCAGATTTCAGTTATAACAACTATTTATTTTTGCAGTTGAATGCCAGAAATGACTGGTCGTCTACCTTACCTTTAGGTAACAACACTTTCTTTTATCCCGGTGTTAACGTAGGATTTGTTTTTACTGATCTTCTTGAAAAAAATTCGATACTTTCTTTTGGTAAACTTCGTGCCAGCTATGCTTATGCAGGTAATGATGCCGATCCATATCAGATTGATCCATATTATAGTGCTGCCACTATCCGCGCTGGTGGATATGGAGCAACAAACTATCCGGTAGCAGGTATTCCTGCTTACGAAAAAGGATCAGTTCTTGGTAATCCAAATTTAAAACCTGAGATAACTAAAGAATTTGAAATTGGCGCAGACTTACGCTTCTTCAATAATCGTTTTGGAATTGATGCTGCCTATTACAAAAAAGTTACTACCGACTTAATCATGCAAGCTGAGATTGCGGCTTCGTCTGGTTATCGTTATCAAACAACCAACCTTGGTCAAATATCCAACTCTGGAATTGAATTTCAGATAAATGCAACACCGGTAAAAGTTGGTGATTTCAAATGGGATTTAACGTATACTTTTACTAAAGCAAAGTCTGTTTTGGATGAACTTTCTGAAGAGTTAGGAATATCTGAATACATCATCAACAGTGCTTATGAAACAGAATTTGTTGCAATTCCTGGCGAAAAACTTGGTCAATTCCGTATTCCGGGATACAAATATTCACCCGATGGAAAGATAATTGTTGGTGACACAGGACTACCAAAAGAAGGTGATCCGATTTTTGTAGGTTCAGCTATTCCTGACTACAATATGTCTTTAACTAACAACTTATCATATAAAGGATTTAAACTGGCATGTTTACTTGATTATCAAAAAGGTGGATATATGTATTCTTATACTTCCAACATTACTTTCTGGTCAGGTAACACCGAACAGTCTATTGTTAACGACAGAAGACCTTATGTAGTGCCAAATTCAGTAAAAGAAATTGGCACCGACGCCACCGGGAAAACGATTTATACAGAAAACACAACCGCTATTGGTGCAGATTGGTCAGAGTATTACTCAAGTAATACAAATAAACCAATTGAAGCGAACCGGCTTATCGAAAAAACCTATTTCCGTGTTCGTGAACTTGCACTTTCCTATAATATGAATAAATCAATTACAGAAAAATTAGGATTAGCTGGTGCAACTGTTTCTCTTTACGGAAGGAATTTATTGCTATGGACACCTGCTGGCAATAGCTTTATTGATCCTGAAACTTCGACTTATGGTAACGACCTTGTAGGGATGTTCGGAGAATTTGGTGGTGCACCTT
>JAHEYR010000113.1 GCA_023251485.1 Bacteroidales bacterium | reverse complement strand
CCATGGCTAATAAGTTTTAGATTCCGGGCGTCATCTTTTCCGTTTTCCAATGGAAATGCATATCCTCCTTTTAGATTGACAAATGGAGTAAAACTATCGTTCAAAAAATAATATCTGCCTTCTGCAAAAACAGGCATCATGCTGATGTGGTAAGCCTCAACACCCGTTCCAACGCCTGCTGAAAAATGTTTGTTCAGCTGATAACCGAATACACCTAGAACTGACGGAACAGTACCTTCATCGCTTTTCTTCTTAGATGGCATCAACTCAACTTGAGCCTGGGTGAAATATCCTTTCTTAAGGCTGAATACAGGCTCGCTCTTCGTTGCTTTTATAGAAGATGACAGAGAATCTATCTTTTCTACTTCGGCGCTCTTGAAGACCCAAATGGATTTGTCGGCAGTCTGTATTTTAACCGACTCTGCTGGTTTGTTTTCAATGATTCTGCCTTTGATTACAGATCCATTTTTTAGATAAACCGTACTTGTTGGTTTATTTTGTGCAGTGGCTACTATAGTCAATAGCACAAATATAAGTGTCGTTAGTGTTTTCATCAGTCTATAAAAAATGCTGTTATGGGTATTGTACTTAAGAGCTTTATGTTGTGGATGTCGGAGTAGTCGTATTGCTTTAATCCAGTCTGACCAATTAATATTAAAATGTTATTGTATGCAATAACATCGACAGCCTGAACAGTACTGAAAGTCGCAATTTGATTATCCAGCAGCTTTAAAGGATCGGTTGCATCAAATACTTTTAATCCTTTATCTCCATCACAAATAAATAATCGGTTATTATCAATCCCCAGGCCGTTAGGACTGCTCAACGCAAAGAATGATAATTCAATCGGTTTGGTAGGATCTGTAATATCTACTACTCCCATTCCGCTGATCGATTGACCGCAGTTATTACCTGACCGCATCGTGTAATATGCTCTGTTTCCTTCAACGACAACCGGATCGCAACTATAGACATGGCTAAATGTGGAGATCTGTTTTGGTGTAAATGGATCGGCCAGACTATAAATAATCAATCCGTTTCTGGTGCCGGCAAACATTAGGTTTCCGCTTATAAATAGTGTCTCGGCCTGCCAGCTGGTCCATGTGCTATTTATTAATGCAGGTGCTCCGCTGATAGAGAATACCTTCATCTGCGAATTTGTCAATGCGTATAACTTGTCTCCATAGACCACAAAGCGTGCTAATGATCCGGCAATAGCAGCTTGCGAAGTAGAACCTGTTCCGGCAGTAGAGGCCTGTGCCCACGATCCATTATCAAGCGTATAGAAGCTGGATGATGCATACATCAGTCCAATATAATAATAGGGTTTATTTACGTCTTCTGTTACTCTTTCTTGTTTCCAGCCTATTACGACACCTTTGGTTGTATCAATAGTATTAACGGGAAAGTTATTTCCGGTTGGAGGCATCACATTTGGAAAGGCATTTGTATAACGGGCTGTCTCTGTTGCTTTGGTAGGATCAGTAATATCGATCGAAACCAAATCAGCATAACTATCGGCGTATAGTGTGTTTCCTCTTACTGCAATATCTACATTGCCTGGAATGGTAATGAACGCAATGTTTTTTGGTGAGGCGGGAGTACTGTTGTCTATCACATGTATCCCTTTATAGAGTTCATTAACAAAGATGTAATTTCCTTTCAGAAATATCTTGCCGGGCTTTACAAGATCTTTTTGGGCCCCGGTCTTAACACTCTTTACAAATTCAGCACGTGTTTGATAGACCGGTACATTGGCTGTGTAGGTTACTGTATCTTTTATCCTATCCGAGCATCCTCCTATTATGAGGAGCATTACGATAACGAAAAGTAGAGATCCCGTTCGTTTTGTATTCATAGCTTTGCTTGTTTGGTTTGCATATAAAGGATGATGTAATTATCATTAGATAAGTTGCATCGCTCAAGAAAAAAATAAGAAAATATTATTTGAAGTTATATCTGATACCACTTCTTAAGTTAATCAACCATGGATTGGTTGAATAGATGGTGACATTTGTGTTATTCGTCTTGAAATAGTAAGATACAGAAGGTTGAAAATAGAGTTCGAAGTGTGGAATAAACGTATAGCTTAAGCCAATACCACCTGTAAATGATTCTTGTAATCCTTTAATTGAATTGTGACTACTAAGCTGAAGAGCTCCGGGAATATTGTCTATTGAAATAGCTTTATAATTAGCCCGGATACCTTTTTCAAATGTAAAGCCGGAGCTGATAAAAGTTTTTAAATGCTTGGTACCTGTAAGTGTATAATTTATAAAGATTGGTATCCCAATATAATTTAGCGATTCGTTTACATTATAGGTGTTGTAAGTGATAGATTGAACATCGTTAGCCGATTTAATCGTGACCTGACCATCCGATTTAAGGTTGGTATATTGGAGGCCTGATTCCAGGCTCAACTTATTACCCATTGAAAAAGTAGCAGTTAAGGCTATTGTGATTGGTGGCTTAAAAGTTCGTTCCATGTTTTGGTAGATAGAACTAATCCTTGGAGCAGAGGTAGATGCTGTTAAATCGTATATATTCACAGGATTAAGATAATTAATATTAGATCCTGCTTGTGAATAATTCGATGGGCTACTCATCATTGCCTGATCAGAACTAGTCGATGGTTGAAATCCACTACTATTTCCCAGTGCCAATCCTGATAGAATAAATGAACGATCCGACTTAGTTTTCTTTGTCTCACGGTTTTCTTTCAGTGCGTTCAGCTGTTCCTGTGCTAATTGTTCTTTAGCTTTCTCACTGGCAACCTCTTTCTTCTTATCGTTTGAGGCCAGGGTTGGATTTATATCGATTACTTTATCCGCTTTTGTTTTGGTTAATGACGACTCATTCGTTACTTGTAGCTCTTTTGATGGAGCAACCTTCTGCTGATTGTTTGTTTGTTGATTGTTATCCGCTAGATGTTTTGAGATATTAGCAGCTATTATTCTATCTGAATTAACTTTTTCTGTTTTAATATTTTTAGAATCAGCTTTTTCTTGTACTGATTTTACCAATATCTTCTTTTCATTGGGAAATTGTTTAGTCGATACGTTGTTCCCAGATTGGCTTTTAACAGCCGTAAACTGCTTTTGTGTGTTGGGCTGTGTTTTTGTTTTATTCGTTGTGGTAGCTATTGATGATTTGTTACTGACATATTCATTTCCTGTATAAAGTGCTAAAAGAAGAAGAATAGTTGCAGCAGCCGACCAGACAGCCCAGAGAAAACGACGGTGCTCCCTGGCTTTATTCAATGACTCGGCAACCCGGTTCCAGTCTTCTGGCTCGGGAGTCACCTCGTAATCATTGAACACATCCTGTAAGAGGTTGCGTAATTTATCGTCTTCCTGTTTCACTGAATATTATATTTAACCGTTACCTTTGATTGAAGCCAGCTCCTGGCTCTTGAATATTGCGATTTAGAAGTCCCTTCACTGATTTGCAATAGCTCTGAGATTTCCTGATGAGAGTATCCTTCGATTGCAAAGAGGTTAAAAACAGTTCGATATCCTGGCGGCATTTCTGCAATAATCTGCATTAATTCATTGCGCGTTAAGTCGCTTATAATATCAACGTTTGCTTCGAGATGATCTGTTGTCCCATCATAATCAATAGTATCGTGGAGGATGTCATTCTTTCTGAGTTGTTCAAGTGCCGTATTTACCATAATCCTTCTGACCCAAGCCTCTAACGGACCGGTTCCTGAAAAGGAATCCAGTTTGGTAAATACCTTTATGAATCCATCATGAAGCATGTCTTTGGCCTCTTCTCTGTTTGAGGCATAACGCATACATACCCCTAGCATCTTACCTGCAAAGCATTCATAAAGCTCACGCTGTGCCTTCAAATTCCCTTTGAGACAGCCTTCCAGGATTTTAGTATAATCCATTGCTTGTTGAATGCTTTTTTAGTTTTTACCTGTTTTAACAAAGATGCATCTTGATGCGAAAAGGTTGCACCATGCAGAAAAATAGTTCAATTAATTAAATGTTCCCCTAAGATATTGCTTGGTGCGCTCCTCTTTGGGGTTCTCAAAGATCTCTTCTGCAGTGCCTTGCTCAATTACCTCGCCCATGTACATAAATATTACATTATCTGCAATACGACGAGCTTGACGGAGGATGTGTGTAACTAAAACAACTGTGTAATTCTCTTTCAGATCGATGAACTTCTTCTCAATCACATCGCTTGAAATGGGATCGAGCGCAGAGGTAGGCTCATCTGCAAGAATGATTTCAGGGTCGACAGATAATCCACGAGCCAGGCATAGACGTTGTTGCTGACCAATACTTAATGCAGATGCCGGGTCTTTTAATCGATCGCAAACTTCATCCCATAAATTAGCCTGACGCAAATAATGTTCTACCCTTGTGTTTAACGTTTTCTTCTGAATGCGACCACTGATTCTTAATCCATAAGCAATGTTATTAAATATGCTCATGGGGAGTGGATAAGGACGTTGACTCAACAGCCCCATCCTTTTTCTGATTTCAGTAATATTGGTGGTGGTATGAAGGATATCCTCCTCGCCAATAAAGATATTTCCCGACACCTTTACTTCAGGATAGAGATCTGTCAACCTATTCATGCTTTTAAGTAGTGTGGTTTTGCCACAACCCGAGGGTCCCAGAATAACTGTGACTTTATTTTGAGGGATATCTACATTTACATTTTTTAAAATGTGTTGTTTCCCAATATGAATATTTAAATCACGTACACGTATTTTGGGTTTTTCTTCCATTTTTTTAAGTAAATATTTTGTAGTAAAAACAGCTGACAAAATTATAATTAAAACTGTATTTTATTCTTCTGATAACGTTTTGATGTATATCTCGATAAGAGACTGATAAATAAGATAAACAGCGTAAGTACTACTGCCGAAGCATAGGCTCTGACTCTGACTTCTTCTATTGGCGATGAAAGCTGAAAGAAGATAGAAAGTGGCAAAGTAGCTGTAGGTTGCATGAGCGATGTTGGAATGCTATCCGTATATCCTGCTGTAAATAAAACCGATGCTGCATCACCAATAGCCCGACCAAATGAGAGTAAAAAGGCGGTAATAAGTCCGGCAAAACCTTGTTTAAAGAAAACCCGATAAGCTGTTTCGCTTTTTGTTGATCCCAATGAAAGGGAGGCCTCAAGAAGTCCCCTTGGAACTGTTTTTAATACTTCGTCCATCCCTCTTACCATGATCGGGATAATGAAAATCGTTACAGTAACAATACCGGCCAGCAGCGATGTTCTGATCCCCAGGAATATCATGATGCCAAATCCAAAAGCGCCATATACGATTGAAGGTACACCCCAAAGCAGATCCAGAAAGAAACGAATCATATTGATGAGTTTCTTTCGTTTTGCTAAATGTACATTCATATAGAGCGCAACAGGTAAACCGACACAAAAGGCTAAGGCAGTAGCTCCGATAGAAAGATAGGCTGAGCCGATAATAGCATTTAATATGCCACCATGTTTACCAAAGTAGAAACCGCCTGATGGCGTTTGCGAAAGCATCTCCCAACTAATAGCCGGTAGTCCTTTGTATAGGATACTGGCCAGAATCAATAGTAGCGCTAAAGCAATTACTGCAGTAGATATAAACATGATGACTCTGAAGATCTTTTCTTCAATAAATCGAAAATCGCTCATAGGTTACGTATTCTTTTCTACCCGCATAATGAAAATACGGGAAAGTCCATTGAAAATCAAAACAATTACGAATAAAACTAACGCAGAAAGCATTAAGGCCGAATCATAAAGTGGGATACTTAACATCTCTCCATAATTATTTGCAATCAATGCAGGCAAAGGATAACCCGATTGAAATGCTCCGGTTGGTATTTTTGTTACATTACCCGTTACCATTAATACTGCGATGGTTTCACCAAAAGCTCTGGATATTCCTAATCCAAAAGCAGAGATGATTCCGGGGAATGCCTTCTTTACCAAAACGAATTTAATGGTTTGCCATTTTGTCGCACCGAGTGATAATGATGCTTCACTCAGCTCATTAGGTATTGTCTTAAACACTTCGATTAAGATATTCAGTATAAACGGAATAATCATAATGGCTAGCACAATCGCTCCTGACAAAAGGCAATATCCTGATGATTGCATCCCAAAGAAGGGAGCCAGATCGTGTGATACAAAGGGAACAATCAACAGGATACCCCAGACCCCATAGATAACTGAAGGAATACCTGCAAGAATATCGATCACAGGATGCATTATCTTTAGAACATAAGGCTGAGCATATTGTGTTAAATGAATGGATGACAATAGACAGATCGGACCGGCTATCAATAAAGCCAAAACGGTAACCCACACTGAACTAACAATGAAGGTTAACAATCCAAAGTGGCCCGACATCGGACGCCAGTCGGAAGAGAATAGCAACGATGAAAGACTATTCTCTCTTAACAAAGGGCCACTTTTATAAATGAGACCAATACCAATTACTAACGGCATAATAATGACAAAGCTCAAGCAGATAAGCATCCAGCTGTTTGCTAACTTATCACGTAGATGCCGTTTTATGGTAAAGAATTTGAAGTTAAGCTTCACAGGTTATTTTAGTTTATCAAGTTCTTTTTTGAGATTAGCCTCAGGTAGTTGTACATAGCCTGATTCGTTCACATATTTCTGTCCATCCGTCAAAATCCAACTTAGAAATGCCGTAAGGACAGGGTTGCCCGGTTTTCCTTTGCTTACAAAATATAGGTCGCGTGCAGGAGGTGAAGGATAACGGCCATCTTTTATTGCTGCCATTATTTCATCTAACGTGCCATAAAAGTCTTCTTCTTTATCAATTTTGCCATTTCCATTCACATCAATGGGGATAACAGCAATACCAGGGAAGAACTTATGTGTCTGAATATCGTAAGCGTAGATCATATTATTATAACCTATTCCAAGTGGATCTTTTTTTACTGCATCAGCAATACCGGGATCACCAAATACGCCGACACCCTTCAGTGCTTCTTGATTCTTTCCCAGATATTTTCCCCACATTTCACCGGCACCACAAGCATCACTTCTTGTGTATACATTTATCTTGCCTTGTGCTTTATTGTCTACCTTCACAAGGTTAGTGCCCCATGAGTTGATATTACCGGAAAGGAAAATCTGAGCCAGACGTTCTTTTGTTATCCCTTTTTGTTTCAACTCAGCCAATACCGGATTCTTATCACTGATAGTGGGTAAAACAGCATCTTTGGTTACCGCTATGGTAAATGCTCCTTTTGCAACCTCTGCAGCATTAATTCCGCGTGAAACCATTCCCAAATCAACCATTCCGGATAGAGCGTCCGTAACACCTTTTCCTGCTCCTCCAGCCGAAACATCTATCTTAACTTCCGGATGGATTTTCTTGAACTCATCTGCCCATTTTACAGCTAAAGGATAGAGCGCAAATGCTCCAGAGATACTAATTTTTCCCTCGAGTTTCCCATTTGTGTTGGTATTTGTACGTTTGCTGTTACAACTTGTCAATACTAAAAATGCCAAAATGAACATTAGAGTATTGGTTTGCCCGAATAAAGAAGTTGATCTACGCATGATTATGGTTTTTTGAATTAATGAGCTAAGATAGTTTTTTCTTTTGTATTTTAAATCGATTCAATATAAAGTTATCAATAACTTCAATAGGATAGAGTCTAATTAATAATTGTTATCTATTTTTGAAGATTATAAACCTTTTTGCCATGAGATTATTTAAAACCTTAAAACGGATAGTTCGGATAATTATTGTCCCGTTGAAAGAATGGCAGGGTATTGCAGTAGAATCCGAGCCGTTAGGTGTCATTATAAAATATTATGCGTGGCCTTTAATCGTTTTAAGTGCTGTTGCAAAGGCTGTTAGTATTTATCTTAACTTTACGGATAATGCTGATCTGGCTCAGTTTAAGATTCCTTTTGTCTTTACTATGTTGCTTTTTGATATGCTGGGTCCTATATCTGTTCTCCTTTTGGGTGGGTTGATGATTGGAAAAATTGGTAGGTCTATGGGCGCTACTTCGCATCAACAATTATCATATAGTCTGTTGATCTATAGTTATACTCCACTCTTTTTTTCAACCATATTAATTAATACAGGATTAAATCTTCAATATCTTGGGCTGATCAGTATTTATTCAATTGTGCTATTTTGGTTAGGAATAGAGCCGATGTTACATCTACCTTCTGAACGAAAGTTAGGTTTCTTGATCATATCTGTGATGGTGCTTAGTTTCTTGTTTTTTGCCATGACATTATTGATACGGGTGGCAATAAATTTGCTTTATCCTGAAGGAGTGGTGCTGTTTTTATAGAGATTACCTATTTTTGTAAAAAATAATAAGTATGCTTACAATGATTCCTGGTATACAACATACCGATAGCAGAAATTTCTTTCTTCTTGCTGGCCCCTGTGTGGTTGAAAATGAAGATATGCCTCTTGAAATTGCCCTGAAAATTAAAGCTATTACAGATAGACTTGAAATTCCCTATGTCTTTAAAGCATCGTATCGAAAAGCAAATCGTTCAAAACTATCATCATTTACCGGCATTGGTGATATCAAGGCCTTGGAAGCAATACAGAATGTGGGACGGACACTTGGTATTCCAACAGTTACGGATATCCATACTGAGGAAGAAGCTTTCATGGCTGCACAGTATGTAGATGTACTTCAAATTCCAGCTTTTTTATGTCGGCAGACAGAACTATTGGTTGCTGCAGCAAAAACAGGGAAAGTAGTCAATATTAAAAAAGGACAGTTCCTCTCTCCTGAAGCGATGAAGTTTGCTGTTGAGAAGGTAAAAGAGGCAGGAAACCCCAAAGTGATGATTACCGAACGAGGTACAACATTTGGCTACACTGATTTAATGGTCGATTTCAGAGGGATACCCGTTATGCAACAAAATAAGGTGCCGGTAATTCTTGATGTAACCCACTCATTGCAACAACCCAATCAGAGTGAAGGTGTGACCGGTGGACGTCCTGATCTAATAGAGACGTTAGCAAAAGCCGGTATCGCTGTTGGTGTAGATGGCTTATTTATCGAAACCCATCCTAATCCGGCAGTAGCCAAGAGTGATGGTGCTAACATGCTTCGCCTCGATCTGCTGGAAGACCTGATGGAGAAACTAACCAAAATCAGAAGAGCGATATTATAAGTGTTTTCATACTAGAAAAACATCCTGCATGGACTCCTTTTCGCGTGTATAGAAGGAAGATGAAAGATTAAGGAAACCTCATGTGAAAGGTTTCCTTTTGCTTTATTACTGGAGAGAAAGAAATCAGCGCTGTAATTAAAACGAATAGATGAAAGCATATCGCTATTCAAATTGATATCCAATCCTGCTAAGAAGATAAGCTCTGAAAATGTGAGTAAACTGTTTTGTTCTCTTCTGAAAAAAGATCCAATATTAAAGCCGGGACGTACATAGTTTACCCCCATCACGAAATCTTGCATCGGACCTTGCGACTCGAATAAAAAGACAGGCTGTATCTTGCTTTCTAATAGCCGATAATCACTAATACTATGACTATAGCGAGCCACTAATACATATTTCGAGGATAGTCTGCTTTTCTGTGTAAAAAATGATTGATTAGGCTCGGGGATATGTAGA
>JAHEYR010000309.1 GCA_023251485.1 Bacteroidales bacterium | reverse complement strand
CCCAGTAGGGCTGGAATTACTATTAAGACGCTGCATGATATTTTCAAGTGATGATAAGTGTGGTTGGATACCAAACTGTCCTTTACCCATGAGTGATTCTTTGAACCCTTCATAACCCGTGGATTGTGGTTTTGGTCCAAGAGTTCCCAAAAGTGATTCCCATGCCTGGTTTTCTTGGTCAGGACCTGCATTAAAGAATGAAGTAAGTTCAGGAGATAATGGTTCACCAGATTGGGCAGATTGTAATTGTAATCTTTTAAATATATGTGATTTGTTTTCTGGTGTTAATCTGCTGAGCATATATAGCAATTGATTTTGATCCATTATCTACCCCTTCTTGGTGTAGGATATGATTTATTACGAACTTTACCAAAGTAAGGAATCTTTTTAGCTAAGTGAGACGGTATCAAAGTCCTACTAGGATTTGGCAATGTAAAAAATAACCGCATACGTTCAATTTCTTTTTCATCACGTACATACCTCAATACATTTATATAATTAGGATCTCGTTTAGCCATAGCAGGATCATGCGCAAGTTCATTAAATTTTTGAATTGCTTCATATGAGATTTTATTCTTATTAGTTTTTCTATTTTTTGGATTGAATAGTTCTAGCTCATTAGCATTCTTTACACCAGCAATATCCATGATTTCATTAAGTTGTCGTTGCTGTTCTGGTTGAGTAAATTGTTCTGCTTTAGCATTACCTGCAATACGATTAGGATAATTTTGTGCTTCTGGAGAATTTACAAATGCTTCAGTCGCTGCTTGTCCAGCTGCTGTTCCTTTAACAGTAGGAGTAAACACTCGTTTAATGACTTTCTCTGCTGTATTAAGAGTTCCTTTTGCAACTTCTTTTGCAGTTCGAGCAACAGGTTGCAATGCACGTCCACCTTTCAATGCAGCTGATTCTAAACGTCCTCTTTCCGCTTCAGGTTTTGCTTCAATGCCAGCTAGTTTCCTGTCCGCTATATCTTCAATATCTCCAAGTGCTTTTTCAGCCCAGTTTTTAGTCTCATTGTAAACCTCAACGGCATGTGGACCATATTTTTCTACAAATTTATTCTCAAAAGTAGGAGGTATTTCACCTTCTGGTTTCTGCATCAATATCTTTTCTGATGTGGGCTGCATACCAAACTTAAGCAGTTGATCTAGACCACTTTGTCGTAATCGCTCTTCTTCTTGGCCAAATTTAGCGCGATCAGAAGCAAGTCCGCGCTCTAGATCAACTCCTGCTCTATGAAAAGCAAGTTGTTCAGCACCAGAACCACCTCTTCCTGCAAATCGCTCTGCTATGCTTGGAACTGTTTCAGTATGATATTTGTTACGCGCTTCTGCTTCAATTGGATCGAAAGCCTTAGTATTACGACCACCAACAAGATTTTGGAGAGCACTAAAAAGCAATGGGTATTTGGCTGCTTCTTGTATCGGTGCATGAGTAGATACATCATAAAGATGTCTGCCTGGACCGGAGAGTAACCCACCTACTTTTCTGCTCCATGGATCAAACTGCTTTGAATAACTTTGTTCATTTTCTGTTGGCATAAAATTTCTCCCGTTAATATGTTCGCACCGATATGATAAAAGCATAAAGCTGCGAAAAAAGATTAACTAGTTTTGGGGAGAGAAAGTTATGCCAGATCCAAATATCATTGCGAATGCACTTATACCAACAACTGATGTCTATGATGTTGATGTGATTTATTCACTTGATGTTCAAAGCCAAGATTTTAAAGAATTCCTGGTACGATTAAGACAATCGACTAACAACATCGCTATTGCAGTAAACTACAGAGATGCTGGATTCTATGTTGAAGAAGTATTCAATTGTGGGCAACAGTTCTTTGCCAATAAAACATTATCATCAAATACCAGACAAACACCAAGCCTGAGATCTGTTTATCGAAAAGTAGTTGATTTTGGACCATTGCCTAACAACTCGCTTAAGCAGGTACCACACAATATTCCTAATATAGATGCTGATGTAACTTTCACGCGTATATATGCGACAGCAAGTGATCCAAATCTACTGTTGTATATACCAATTCCAGTTACCTTTGTGGCATCAGGACATATTGTGGATCTTCAAGTCGATGCGACAAATGTTAATATAACAACCAATTGGAATGCAAGTAACTATACTAGAACGTTAGTAATTCTTGAATACTTCAAAGGTTGATGTATAATTGAAAATAGTATGATTTATGCTTCATTTATTATACTCCTTTTTTCCCCAATTGCGCTTCATCAGTTGGGGATTTACTTTTGAAATAAAAAAGTCGGGGGCAATCAGCCGTCACAAGGCAAGTAGCGATCGCTTGCTCTTGCCCCCATTAAATTATGAATGTTACATATGCATTCATTAAAACAAGGAAGCTAGGTTGGTATGGTTGTAGAAGAACCTACAGTCGTACCAATCAGAGCCCGAAAAATAAGTATATCTGTAGCTCAGTGGTAGAGCGCTGCCTGACGGCTTGGTGCGCTGGTTCAAATCCAGCCAGATATGCGAGGTGTAACGGTCTGTGGTACAAGCACTGGTGAATAGCCAGGGACGTAGGTTCGATTCCTACTTACACCGATTAAATTTGAAATTAATAGA
>JAHEYR010000308.1 GCA_023251485.1 Bacteroidales bacterium | reverse complement strand
CATTCCGTCGCGTGTAGTCTGTCCGGGCTTTATCCTGAGTATTTTTTCAAGCTCATTTAGTAGGTTGAGCGACCCCTCAACATGACAGGCCGTTCCTCTGCAGATTCTTATATGATAGCGCCCTCTGGGTTCAAACCGAAACTGATCATAATAGGTAGCAACGCCATACAGTTTACTGGTTGGAAGTTTTAAAAATTCGGCTGTCAGTAATATAGCCTCTTCCGACAGGTATCCCACCTCATCCTGCAACTCCTGAAGAATCGGAATGAGACGATCTCGGCTCAAATTAGGCTGGTTTTCAAGTATTTCTCTAATAGTCCGGCCCATAGTTTTATGGATAATTGTTAGTTTGATTCATCAAGTACTCGTTGTAAATATAGCAAAGGATTGGCAATTTTTTACAACTCAGTGTTATAAAAATAACAATGCTTCCATAATAACATTAAATTTGTACCTTTGCTTATCCCTCTAAACAATTCTATTGTTTGATTTACAAATGATTAAATAAAATATAAACACTGAAATAATTATTTTTCCGGTGCAAAATTTATAATCATTTTAAACAGATAAGCGCTATTTTTACCAAATCAAACAATCAAAGGCGATCACAAAAATCAACCAACAACAATAAAGAGAACCAATTGCAGAATATCGATGGAAGAAAACAGAATTGAAATAATGATATGTCTGGGTAGCTCCTGTTTTTCAAGAGGAAACAAGAAAACAGTGGATACAATTAAACAGTTTATCACTGAACATCATCTGGAGAACAAGGTTTATTTTCATGGAGGTCATTGCTTTGGAGGCTGCGAAAACGGACCAAAAGTTAAGATTGCAGGAACTATTTATGAAAATGTTGACCACAACAACGTGATCGATTTGCTGGTTAGAACGTTTGATACGCTTGTTTAATCAAATAAATCGCATTAAATGAAGCTCATACACATACTTGAAGATAAGTGTAAACAATCATATTCCTGTGTCAGAATTTGCCCGGTAAAAGCCATTGAGGTAAAAGCTACACAGGCCACCCCTGTCATTGTTGAAGATCGTTGTATTGGTTGCGGAAGTTGTGTAACAGTATGCTCCTCTGATGCCATCACCTATTATGATTCAAAAGATAGTGTCAAGGCACTGTTACAATCTGATGCTAAGGTAGCTGCTGTATGCGGTCCCAGTATCTCGGGAGAGTTTTCAGACATCACCGACTATCGTAAGTTTGTCACCATGATCAAGTCGTTAGGATTTGATTATGTGATAGAAGCAGCCTTTGCCGTTGACCTGGTGGCCAGAAAATATGCTGAACTATTTAATAACTTCAAAGGAAAATATTATATATCAACCTGCTGTCCAGCTGTCGTTTCTTTGATCGAGAAGTTTCATCCCGAGCTCACCGATAACCTGGCACCTATCATCTCACCGATGGTGGCTGCCGCCGAGGTAGTGCATACAAAATATGGTGAGGATGTAAAAGTTGTCTACATCGGACCCTGTATCGACTATAAAAAAGAAGCTCTCACCACATCAGCACAAGGGCTGGTCGATCAGGTGCTCACTTTTGCAGAGCTACGCGATCTCTTTAAAGAATTCTCCATCAGCGAAAGCAATCAGGAGTTCTCAGAGTTCGATGCACCAATCGGTGCGAAAGGATCGCTCTATGCATTGAGCAATGGCTTACTACAGGCTGCAAACATCAGCGAAGATCTGCTCACCTCCACTGTGATTACTGCCGAGGGACGAGAGAGTGTTTTAGATGCCGTGCGCGAGTTCGAACAACATCTGGAGAAGATCAACCAACACTTCAATCTTTTCTATTGCGAAGGATGCCTCATGGGCCCCGGAACCACACAGAATGGCGATAAGTTTCTTCGTCGTGCCCTGGTAACCAAATATTCGAAGAAGAGATTAAAGACTCTCGATATAGCACAGTGGGAAAGAGATATCGAGACCTATAATACCATTGATTTTTCCAGAACATTTCATCCCAATGATAAGCGCTTACCCATGCCCGGTGACGAACAAATCGCCGAGGTTTACAGGATATTAGGCAAGAAAAACAGTGACGACGAAGTAAGCTGTGGAGCTTGCGGGTACGCCTCTTGTCACGACTTTGCCACAGCAGTAGCGCAAGGACTGGCACGGACCGATATGTGTGTCAACTTCACACTGCGCAACAGGCAAGAGTATATCAAGGCGTTGAAGGTAACCAATGAGAAACTGGCCAAGACACAAGAGGCATTACAGATCTCAGAGAAGAGTGCCCGTCGTGAACAGATGTTAGCGAAGGAGGCCTCCGAAACGGTTTCTGCCATGCTTCAAAAGATTCCATCGGGCGTAGTCATAGCCGATGAAAAACTCAAGATCATTGAATCGAACCATAGCTTTATTGAGTTGTTGGGCGAGGATGCACGCGAGATCAATGAGATCATCCCCGGACTGGTGGGAGCCGATCTGAAGAGCATGCTTCCCTATCAGTTCTACAACCTCTTTTCATATGTTTTACAATCAGGCGAAGATGTAGTGAATCGCGATGTCCATTTTGAAGACACCGTATTGAATGTTTCCATCTTCCCCATCCGGAGAGGAAAGATTGTAGGAGCCGT
>JAHEYR010000014.1 GCA_023251485.1 Bacteroidales bacterium | reverse complement strand
ATATAGAGCGAGACTCGTGCGAAACTGGTCCGAAACACGTGCGACACTGGTGCGAGAAATAGACAAGTTATCCACTAATAATCTACCGGTATTCTACCTGTTATTCCTAGGTGGTATCAGATTTATCACAGAATTTCAGAACCCATGTTTGGCAGATTCTATTAAAACAAAACGAGGCCACTCTTTTCAGAATGGCCTCGCCTAATAGGTTCAGAAAAAATTATTTTCTGGCGTCGATCAAAATCTCAAGAATCTTGATGGCACATTCAGGAATTTTTGATCCGGGACCAAAAATCGCTACTGCACCTGCCTTGTACAAGAAATCATAGTCCTGTGCAGGAATTACGCCTCCAACAATCACCATAATATCTTCGCGACCCAACTTCTTCAGCTCTTCGATAACCTGAGGAACCAAAGTTTTGTGGCCTGCAGCAAGACTGGAGACACCTAAAACGTGCACATCGTTCTCAACAGCCTGACGGGCAGCCTCAGCGGGAGTCTGGAACAAGGGTCCCATATCAACGTCGAAACCCATATCGGCATAACCGGTAGCAACAACTTTTGCACCACGGTCGTGACCATCCTGGCCCATTTTGGCAATCATGATACGTGGACGACGTCCTTCTGTTTCAGCAAACTGATCAGCCATAGCAACGGCATTCTTGAATGCATCGTCATCACTTGATTCAGCAGAATATACTCCGGAAATTGAACGAATCACAGCTTTATACCTCCCATATACTTTTTCGAGTGCAGTACTAATTTCTCCAAGACTGGCGCGTTTACGGGCAGCATCAATCGCTAACTCCAATAAATTACCTTCTTTGGTTTCGGCACAACGAGTCAGTGCATCCAATGCTAATTTCACCTCTTCGTTGTTACGTTCGGCCTTTAATTTCTGTAGACGCTTGATCTGAGAATCGCGTACAGAGGTATTATCGATTTCAAGTGTTTCAATTGGATCTTCTTTATCCAAACGATACTTGTTAATACCTACAATGGTATCCTTGCTGGTATCAATGTGCGCCTGACGACGGGCAGAAGCTTCTTCGATACGCATTTTGGGTAATCCGGTTTCGATAGCCTTAGCCATTCCTCCCAGCGCTTCTACTTCCTGAATCAGGTTCCATGCCTTGTGTGCCAATTCATTGGTGAGCGATTCAACATAATATGAACCGGCCCATGGATCAACAACTTTACAAGTATTGGTCTCCTCTTGAAGGTAGATCTGTGTGTTACGTGCAATACGTGCCGAGAAATCGGTAGGCAAAGCAATCGCTTCGTCGAGTGCATTGGTATGCAACGACTGGGTATGTCCCATCTCTGCACCCAAAGCTTCAACAGCTGTTCTGGTGATATTATTAAACGGATCTTGTTCGGTTAAACTCCAACCCGAAGTCTGAGAGTGTGTGCGCAAAGCCATTGACTTTGGATTCGTTGGATTAAACTGACTTACCAGCTTAGCCCAAAGCATACGAGCGGCACGCATCTTAGCGATTTCCATAAAATGGTTCGTTCCAATAGCCCAGAAGAATGATAGACGAGGAGCAAATGCATCAACCGGAATACCGGCAGCGATACCCGTACGCAGATATTCCAATCCATCAGCAAGGGTATAAGCCAACTCGATATCATTGGTAGCACCTGCTTCCTGCATGTGATAACCGGAGATACTGATCGAGTTGAACTTCTTCATATTCTTTGAAGTAAATTCAAAGATATCGGCAATGATTTTCACAGAAGGAAGTGGTGGATAGATATACGTGTTGCGCACCATAAATTCTTTCAGAATATCATTCTGAATGGTACCACTTAACTTTTCCATCGAAACGCCCTGTTCTTCGGCAGCAACAATATAGAATGCCAGAATAGGAAGCACGGCTCCATTCATGGTCATCGAAACCGACATTTTATCCAAAGGAATCTGATCGAAGAGAATCTTCATATCGAGAATAGAGTCGATGGCTACACCGGCTTTACCTACATCGCCAACTACACGTTCGTGATCTGAATCGTACCCACGATGTGTAGCAAGGTCGAAAGCAACGGATAAACCTTTTTGTCCGGCGGCAAGATTACGACGATAGAAGGCATTTGATTCTTCGGCAGTAGAGAAACCGGCATACTGACGAATAGTCCATGGCTTCATTACATACATGGTAGAATAAGGGCCACGTAGAAAAGGAGGTAAACCGGCAGCATAGTTCAGATGTTCCATATTTGCAAGATCGGCTTCGCCATAAACAGGCTTAACAGCAATTTGCTCATTCGTCATCCAATCGGCTGCGATACCGGCATCTTTTGCCCACTGCTCGCTGTCTTTCACAGCGGCGTGAGTCTTTATATCTGTTTTTTTAAAATCGGGTCGCATTACGTCTTTGTTTTGGTATTGTACAACATTGCAAGGGCTAATTAGTCCTCATCATCTTCGTCTTCATCTTCTTCGGTTACTCCGAGTACTAACTGTAGGTCGCTTAAGAACTCAAGGGCGTTAACACGAACATGAATAAAGTCGTCAACACCAGCTTCCTTAAGGTTTTCAACAATCTCTTTAGGATAACCTGCAACGAGAACGACAATCTGATCATTCACATTCTTGATCATCTTAGCAACAGCCGAACCATATTGAGCATACTCCTCGTCAGAACTGCAGACAACTACAACTTTCGAATTCGAAGCCAATGCAGCTTTAACACCCTCTTCAGCTGTCTTAAATCCGGGATTATCGATAACATCAAATCCGGCTACACCAAAGAAGTTACTGCTGAATCCGGCACGTGCCTTACGCATAGCCAGATCACCAATGGTTAGTAAGAATACCTTAGGACATGAATTTCCATCGGCAATGTATGTTTCAGTAGCAAGACGTACATCTTCAAAATCTTCTGCTCCACGGAAGAGGAATAATGGCTCGTAAGAAGGACCTTTTTCGCCATCTTCTTCAACCTCGTCATCATCATAATCTTCCTCTTCTTCAATTTTGTCGAGCATTAATTCTTTTGTATTTGGATATTGATTCGTACCCAAAATAGAAACCTTACGATTTGCAATGTCTTTTGATTTTTCGACTGCGACTTTTGCAATCTCTTCCTGAACAAATGCAGATTTAACAGCTTCAATCATACCGCCTTTTTCTTCAGTGGCAAGGAATAGATTCCATGCATGCGAGATCAGTGAGTCGGTAAGGTTTTCAACGTAATATGAACCTGCAGCAGGGTCAACAATTTTATCCAGATAAACCTCCTCTTTCAGAATCACCTGTTGGTTACGGGCAATACGTTGTGAGAATTCATCTGATTCCTTATAGGTAACATCAAAAGGAAGAACAGTGATAGAATCTGCTCCGCCAATCGCTGCACTCATCGCTTCGGTGGTAGTACGAAGAATATTTACATGTGAATCGTAAATCGTCTTGTTCCAGATTGAAGTGGTACAATGGATGTAAACCTTCTTAGCTTCATCTGTGGCACCAGGGAACTGTTCAACCATCTTAGACCATAGGTAACGGGCAGCTCTGATTTTAGCGATCTCCATGAAATAATTCGAACCGATACCAAAACAGATGTTAACACGGCTGGCTACTTCATTGATAGAGAAACCGGCACCGGTTAAGAAAGTGAGATATTCAGCAGCACTGTTGAGGCTAAAGGCCAGCTCCTGAACGGAGGTAGCAGCAGCGTTGTGAAAGAAATCACCATTAATAGTAATCGCCTTGAATTTAGGCAATTCAGCAGCAACGAAGGCAAGTAGTTCAGCCGCCTGAGCCATGTCTACTTCCTGAGAATAATAAAAGTCGCCATAAAGCAACAGATAGCTGATTGGGTCGAAGTCGAAAGAACCATTAACGCTCTTTGCATCAACACCCAACGCTTTTAAAGCAGGGACCAATAACCTTGCAAATTCTACCCAATTAGGTGACGAATAAAAATGCACAGCGGCTTTTTCAACGTTTACGCCTTTCAAAAGGGCAACTAAATTTTCAACGGTAACAACCTTTTCAACATTAAATCCGATGGCAGTAGCACCGCGTTCCAGTGCATTAACGGCAATAGCATTTGCTTTTACAACATCTGCCTCGTCAATGTCCTGACGAATTTCCCATTCGTTACATTTGGTTTGATTACCCCGAACATAAGGATATTCGCCCGGATTAGCCTTTAGGTAGCTCAACGATGAAAGGTCTTCAGCTCTATAATAGGGCTTTACTTTGAAACCTTCATACGTCTTCCATACAAGTCTTTTCTCGTAATCGGCACCTTTTAAGTCTTCCCGGATCTTAGCTTCCCATTGAGCAGTAGTAACCGCAGGAAATTCAGTGAACAACTTTTCGTCTTTCTTTTGATCCATAAGATGATCTTTTGTATGTTTATAACCTCACTCGTTGATTATAAGGAGGGAGTTCAAGTGATTAAAAGTGGTGCAAAGATACAGTTTTTATAAAACTACAATCTATTTTTTGGGCTTGATTATCAGCTATGATGCATTCGGCCGTCCTACGACATATTCAGTTTTAGGACTAAAATGTACCATTTTCATGAAACTAATTTTACCTTTGGGTTCGAAAATCGCATTCAATGAGTAGCATCGATTTCATTTTGACAAATACATTTTTGAGACATGAAAAAAGTATGCATTAGTGGAGCCAATGGGTTTATCGGGAGCCATTTAAAAGAATTCCTTTCGAATCAGGGATTTCAGGTTAAGATACTATCGCGCAATGATATTGCGGGAAGTGATGCAACATTAGCAGAGAAGATAAGTGGTGCATATGCAGTCATTAATCTGGCAGGCGCACCGATCATTCACCGATGGAACAAAAAATATAAGGAAGAGCTCTATATCAGTCGAATCCGTACGACCCAGAAGATAACCAATGCCATCAGAAATGCCGCGATTAAGCCTTTTTTGTTTATATCGACCTCGGCTGTAGGCATCTATAAAAACGACACACACAATACGGAAGTCGCCTTTACTTATGACACAGGCTATTTAAGTAAAATCTGCAAAGATTGGGAAGCCTCTGCCCTCACCACCTCAAAACTCACTCGAACGGTCATTTTCAGACTGGGTGTTGTGATTGGAAAAGATGGAGGTGCACTTAAAAAGTTGCTCCCTGTTTTCAAATTTGGACTGGGGGGGCCAATAGGAAATGGCGAACAGGGAATGCCGTGGATCCATATAGACGACTTACTACAGGCTTATCTTTTTATGATGAACCATTCCGAATCGGAAGGTGTCTATAACTTAGTGGCACCCGAGGTGCTCTCAAATAAAGAATATACCAAAATAATGGGACGAGTGCTCCATCGTCCTACCTTCTTTAAAGTTCCTGTCGTCGCTTTGAAATTACTGTATGGGGAAGGCTCAATAGCTTTAACTGACGGTGCTTTTGTTGAACCGACACGATTATTGGAGACAGGATTTTCTTTTCAATATCCGGGACTTGGAAAGGCATTGCAAGATATCCTAAAGAAATAACTCTTGTTTTAATGTTCTGAACCTCGAAATGTTAACAATTCTTTAAAATGAAGTAACCCCGAAACCTTTTATCGTTTTAAGGGTTATTTTTGTGCATTCTAAATGAATTGATCAATTCCGGTGAAAAAGAACAGCATACATATTATCATCATTGCCCTATTTCAGCTGCTGGTGTTTATTACCCCTCAGGTAATAAAAAGCACACACCATCATCATGCTGAACCGCAATATGCTGTTCCAACAAAAGACAAGTCGCTAAGCACCTCGCACGAACAATGTCCACTCTGTCATTTCGAATTTGTCACCTTTATCAAAGCAGATAAAGAGAGACAGTCTGTTTTCAAAAAGGTACTCTATACCGTTTCAACCAGAAGCACTTCGAAGGTTATATCGGCTACTTTTAATTGCTTTTCAAACAGAGCACCTCCCCTTTTTACGGTATAATTTAAGTAAAGACTTATTCTTTACGCGCTTTACCTTACAAATCATTTTACATTAAATCGGCTTGTCTTCAAAGCACATGCAAGCTTATTGATTTATTGTATCATCTGGAATTGGCTGAGTTATGCACTCTCAAATCCATTAATTTCTACAATCACTCAATATTTCTTTCTGAATATTAACGATTTAAACATGAAACCGAAAATTCAATTGTTAGTAATCCTATTACTAACCACTTTACATACATTCGCCAACAATAACGATTCACCGAAAGCCTCCACTTTAAGTCACACATCAAATTATGAGAACGTACCGGAGCTATTAACCGCCTATCTTTCAGGCAGAATCACCAGTAAAGAAACCGGTGAAACGATACCTGGAGCAGCCGTTTATATTCCTGATCTAAAAAGCGGGACAGCTTCTGACGCGAATGGATTTTACAGATTAACCAATCTTCCAAAGACAAAGTTACTGGTACAAGTTAGTTTCATTGGTTACAAAACGATTATCGAAAAGATTGATTTTGCAACTACTACCACAAAAGACTTTGTACTTGAATCGTCTATTACTGAAATTAATGAAGTGGTCATTACTGGAACTTCGCGTTCTTCTGAGATCAAAAGAGACCCCATACCCATACTGGTAATGGACAGAAAGAACATTGATCAGGTGATGAGCACCAATATTATAGATGCCATTGCAAAACTACCCGGAATAAATGCAGTGACCACAGGCCCGAATGTGTCAAAGCCTTTTATCCATGGAATGGGATTCAACCGGGTTTTAACGCTGGTCGATGGAATACGTCAGGAAGGACAACAGTGGGGGGATGAGCATGGTATTGAAGTCGACGAAAATGCTATTAATAAAGTTGAAATCGTAAAAGGACCAGCCAGCCTAACCTATGGGTCGGATGCTTTGGCCGGAGTGGTTAACTTAATCCCTTTCCCTTCAGTTTCACCGGGTGAGATAAGAGGAAATATCTCAACAAACTATCAAACAAATAACAGGCTTATCGGCACATCTGCATCAATCGATGGGAACGATAATGGATTCGTTTGGGGAGGCCGTATGTCGTATAAGCAAGCCACCAATTATCAAAACAAATTTGATGGGCGTGTATATGGGACTGCTTTTGCAGAAACTGATGCCAGCGGGTATGTGGGATTAAATAAAGAGTGGGGCTATTCGCATCTTAACTTTTCAATTTATAACGACCTGCAAATGATTCCTGATGGCAGCCGTGATTCTATCACCCGAAAGTTTACCAAGCAGATTACAGAAGCCGATACCTATAGACCGATTGTATCTGATGAAGAGCTTAACAGCTATCAGATCGGAACATTACATCAGCATATTCAGCACTACAAAGTTTACTCCACAAATAATTTCATCCTAGGCGATGGCAAATTAGGGGTCACGTTGGGTTACCAACAAAACATCCGACAGGAATTTAGTCATCCTGAATCGGCGTCTACTCCCGGGCTCGATCTTGTCCTCAACACATTTACATATGATTTAAAATATCACTTCCCCGATTTAAACGGATGGGAAACCACACTTGGTGTAAATGGTATGGCTCAAAATAATCAAAACAGGGGAACAGAATTCATCATTCCAGATTATCGGCAATTCGATATGGGTCCTTTTCTCCATATAAAAAAGAATCTGGGAAAATTAGATCTTAGTGCCGGAGTACGCTATGATAGCAGGTTCTTTTCAAATGATGGTATGTATGTGTCAACAGATCCTACAACCGGATTTGAAATGCAAGTAAATTCCACCTCCACACAACCCAAAGAGCAAACATTTACCAAATACAATCACACCTTCGCAGGCCTATCGGGTAGTGTAGGTGCCAGCTATAGAATAAATGAAGATTTAACGATTAAAGCGAATATTGCCAGGGGATTCAGAGCACCCAACATCTCAGAAATCTCTGCCAATGGCGTTCACCCGGGAACCAATCTTTATCAAATAGGCAACCAGAACTTCAAACCCGAATTCAGTCTGCAAGAAGATTTGGGTATCTTTTATTCGCATAATCATTTTAAAGGAAGTATTGAATTGTTTAATGCAGATATCGACAATTATATCTTTAATCAGAAGCTGCTAAACCATCTTGGACAAGATTCAGTTATTATAAGTGGCAATGAAACTTTCAAATATCAACAATCGAAAGCCCATCTATATGGAGGAGAGATTAGCCTCGACATTCACCCCCACCCACTCGATTGGTTACACTTCGAGAACTCACTCTCTGTTATTTTTGCTGTAAACAAAGGGACTACAGGAGTCAGTGTTGCAAGCGATGCTAAGTATTTACCTTTTATCCCACCCTTGCATACACATTCTGAGTTGAAAGCAGATATTACGTCGCACAGTAAGTTATTCTCAGCAGTCTATGCAAAAATTGAGATGGACTATTATGCAAAACAAAACAGGATATATGCTGCTGACAATACAGAAACCATGACGCCGGGCTATACTTTATTTAATGCCGGTTTTGGAGCCGACCTCTTAAACAAAAAAGGCAAGACCATTTGCAGTATTCATGTTTCGGGAAATAATATTACCAATGTGGCCTATCAGTCGCACCTAAGCAGGTTGAAATATTTTGAGGATTACCCAAACAATGGTACCGGCAGAAGCGGCATTTATGATATGGGACGGAATATTGGATTTAAACTATCATTTCCAATTGGAGACTAGACCCCGAAAAGGAGCCTAGCCTTTTAACTACTATTAAATATTTAAACATTATATGCCTTGGCAAGTGTTTCGATCTTGCTAAGGCATTGGTTTAAATCTCCCCCACAAATATTGTGAGTATCAATCTCGCCATATTGATGCAAAAGGGTTTCGTGATCATTTTCAGTGAGTACCCTATCTGCCATTTTAAATAATATATTGTTCTCTTTATTGATGTGATTTCGCAAAAGAGAGATGTATCCATTCATGTTCTGGTAGATCAGAGGAAGAGCGTTCTGATTTCCCGTCTTATAAAGGGCAATGTTTTCAGTCATTCCTTTTACATAATTTCGTCCCTGAACATGCTCATTCAGCATCACACCAACAGGTCCCTGCTCTAGCGAAAATCCTTTTTCAACCAATAATGGAAACAATAATGTCTCTTCCTTGGCATGATGAAAACCATCCGCAAAACTTTTAATCAAATCAACCATTAACTCCAGATGGTTTACATCGGGAGATTCTGCTTTAGTAGCACGTTCCATCACATCAATTAAACGGAGGATATGAACGTGATCGTTCTCCAGATTTTTTGTTGCGCTGTTCATAATATATGTCGTTTTAATTTGCTAATACCAATGATTTCGGATACAAGATATTATTTTCGAGATGAACATGAATATGGAGATCATGATCAAACTGCTCTAATAATTTAAGAGACACCTGATAGGTATTACAAGCATCAGAAGGAACAAGGTACTTCTGTGTTAAGTCACTGATTCTATCAATTGCTGATCCGGCGACTTCATGTTCTCCACGCATACGTGTTATCTCAGATATGACAGTTTTTTTTGCCGCTAAGCTATTGCTTTTTAGTACTTCCTTTATTGCAGGAAATAACACCTCCTCTTCATGCTGAAGATGCTGCGTCAACTCTTCATTTATAGTTTCAAATAATGAGGCAACTTCAGCTAGTTCTGGATGATTCGGACCATGAACCCGTGCAATTTTCTGAGTATAGAAAACCAGTTCTGGTAACGTCTTTTTAACAAATTTATGATGGGTATTTACAATATAATCGCTCAAGAAATCTAGGTCCCATTCATTAAATCTTTGCGACTCATTTACTGGTAATTGGTTGAGCTCGTTCAATTCCTTTTCAAGCGTTGTCACATCCACCCCTTTTTCATCACAAGCCTGATGGAGACTTTTATTTCCTCCACAACAGAAATCAATACCTGCATTTTTAAATACGGATGCAGCTCTGAAATCATTAGCTACGATCTCACCAACAGTATTGGCGTCAAATAATATCTTTGTCATTTCTTTAGATTTTAAATTTTAGACTGCAAATATACAAAACATTTTACATTAAAGGACTAAATGGTCCTTTTGTATTATAACATATTATTTCTATCTTTGTTCAGAAAACAAACCACATTAAAAAGAAAGATTGTGTTTAATAAAGAGACGGAATATGCACTTAGAGGGCTGGTTTATATCCAGACACAAAACATGCTAGGTAAAAAGCCAGGTATCGTAGAGATAGCAAAAGAGATAGACTCACCTCAATTTTACATGGCCAAGATCTTACAACGCCTTGTTCGTCTTGGCTTTATTGCTTCAACAAAAGGGAAAGGAGGAGGTTTCTACTTTGATGTGGAGAAACCAGAACTTCCGCTTAAAGATTTGATATTAGCTACTGAAGGCGACAGAACCTTTTCGGGTTGTGGATTTGGATTAAAACAATGTGATGAAAACAATCGTTGTCCACTACATGATCAATATGCACCTATAAGAAATGCTATTAATAAGTTAGTTTCAGAAGATACCGTTCAGAGTCTTGCTAAAAGCATTTCGAAGTAAAGAAATTAGAATTTCAGCAAATTAAATCACACTTCCTTTGCTTCTCTATTGACAGAATTCATTTCTAAATCAGTCGTCATTTCGACCGTTTGGGAGAAATCTGCTTATAAATACCCGCAATTAATAAGAGATTTCTCCCAAACAGCCGAAATGACGGTTAAGGTTGATATAATAAAACAAACACTCGCCTCCATTTTCTTGACTGAATCAAGAACCAACATTGTTCTATTTGTTTTTTTACTAATTTTACATAAGTGTAATTCTCACAGTTAAAGATTCGTGAAATGGAAAAAGCATATAAAGTCTGTCAAAGTTGTGGCATGCCATTAAAACAAGACCCCATTGGAGGAGGTACGAATACTGATGGTTCAAAATCATTGATGTATTGCAGTCATTGTTTTATATCTGGTCAATTTACGCGACCTGATATAACTGCAGTGGAGATGAAAAGCCTTGTAGTAGAAAAGTTAGTTGAAATGAAATTCCCTCGTCTTATCGCAAAGCTTTTTGCTATGAATATCCCCAAACTCGAAAGATGGAATCAAAATCATAAAAACTAAAACCATATTTATGCGTATAACTTTACTTTGTATAATAACGCTTTTACTATTTAATGTTGCACAAGCACAAGATAATAGTAAAACGCCACCCTTCAGAGATGAAAAGCTATCATCTGATCAAAGGGCTAAAGATCTTGTTTCCCGACTTACGGTCGAAGAGAAAATATCTTTATTACATGCAACATTCAAAGGGTTTCCCCGATTAGACATCCCAAAATATTATCATGGAAATGAAGCCCTGCATGGCATTGTTCGACCTGGAAAGTTTACCGTATTTCCACAGGCTATTGCTTTTGCTGCAACGTGGAATACGGATCTCATCTACACAGTTTCTTCAACCATCTCAACTGAAGCAAGAGCCCGCTGGAATGAGCTGAAGCAAGGAGAGAATCAAAAAGATCTTTATAGTGACCTGCTTGCATTTTGGTCACCCGATATCAATCTGGCACGCGATCCGCGCTGGGGAAGGACACCCGAGACCTATGGTGAAGACCCATTCCTGAGTGGCCGCATGGGGGTTGCTTTTATCAAAGGCCTACAAGGTAATGACCCAAAATACTTAAAGACTGTTGCTACACCAAAACATTATACAGCAAACAACGAAGAACACAATCGTTTTGAATGCAATGCCATCATGAGTGACCGTTCCATGCGCGAATATTATCTGGCACCTTTCGAAGTTGCCATCAAAGAAGGAAAGGCTGAATCGATTATGAGTGCTTATAATGCAGTAAATGGAATTCCATGTACAGCTAATAAACTTTTATTGACTGATATCCTCCGCACTGAATGGGGCTTCAACGGCTATGTGGTTTCTGATTGTGGAGGGCCCGAGTTATTGGTGACAAATCATAAATATGCGAGGAATAAAACAGAAGCAGCTAAATTAGCATTAGATGCAGGGCTGGATCTGGAGTGTGGAGAAGATACCTTCACGACTTTCTTATTAGATGCATACAATAAAAAAATGGTCACAGAAACTCAGATAGACAGTGCCGCCATCAGAGTATTAAGAGCCCGATTCAAACTTGGTGTTTATGACAACCCTGAATCTGTTCCCTATAATAAAATCGCACCAGCAATGGTAGGGTGCAAAGAGCATCAAGATCTGGCACTTGAGACCGCCAAGCAATCTATTGTGTTGTTGAAGAATGAGCAAAACATACTCCCATTAAATAAACAGTCGATCAAGTCAATCGCGATCGTTGGTATCAATGCGGGTGTTTGTGAATTTGGGGATTATAGCGGGGTACCATTAAATACTCCGGTCAGTATTTTAGAAGGGATAAAAATCAAAGCCGGAAAGAAAATCAAGATTAACTATGTGCCCTGGACAAACCGCGAAGAGGGGTCTGAGTTAATTCCGGCAAATTACTTTCACTTAGAAAAGTCAAAGACGAAGGGATTAAAAACGGAATATTTTTCAACAATGAACTTGACTGGAGAAGCTAAAAGCAGAGTCGAATCCATTGTTAATTTTGATCCGGCAAATCAACCACCTGATCCATTTATTCCCAAAAGTCCAAAATCGATTCGTTGGACGGGTATGTTAACACCTAAGATCACAGGAGAATATGCGATCTCAGCCAATTCTGATGATGGCTTACGTTTATATATCAATGATAAATGTGTGATTGATCAATGGGTTGACCGTTCAAACATTAGCAATAAAGTCAAACTATTCATGCAAGCAGGCAAAGAATATAAAGTTGTGATGGAATATTATGATCGCGCCGGTGATGCTATTGCTCAATTAAAATGGTCACTACCAGAAGAAGCTAAAGAAGAGATTTATGCAAAAGAGAAGAAAGCAGCTAAAGAATCTGACTATGTAATAGCTGTTTTAGGAATCAACAAAAGCATTGAAAGAGAAGGTCAGGATAAAAAAGACCTAAACCTTCCGGCCGATCAGGAGGCTTTAATCAAAGAACTCTTCAAAGTGAATCCTAAAACAATCGTCGTCCTGGTTGCCGGAAGCCCTTTAGCAATCAACTGGATCGATGCAAATATCCCTGCGATTTTAGATGCATGGTATCCTGGAGAACAAGGAGGTACAGCCGTAGCCGATGTATTATTCGGAGATTATAACCCTGCTGGCAGGTTACCGCTGACCTTTTATAAATCAGTTGACGACCTCCTGCCTTTTGACGATTATGAAATTTCAAAGGGAAGAACCTATCAATACATTGACAAGAAACCGCTTTATCCGTTCGGCTTTGGATTAAGCTATACTAAATTTGATTACACCAATTTCTATAGTAAGAAAGAGGCTTATTCTTCGAAGGATTCTGTTGAAGTAATGGTCACCATTAAAAATAGTGGCAAATACAATGGGGACGAGGTTGTACAACTTTATGCTCATCAGGAGAAAGCTGAATATAAGCAACCGGTCAAACAATTGGTGGCATTTAAGAGAGTCGCCATGAAAAAAGGAGAATCAAAAACAATCAATTTAAAATTCGCAGTGGATCAATTACGCCACTGGGATGAAGCCAATAAATGCTGGAAAGTTGAACTGGGCGAATATAAACTCATGATAGGAGCTTCCGCAGAAAACATTCTGCTGACACACGCTATTAAATTGATCAACTAATATTTACTCACTGATTTCATCAAATAACGAAGGACGTTCATCGTGCCTCCTCGTTATTTGATGAAATTGCTTTTTTTCTTATTTTTTCTTAAAACTACTTTAAAATTTGATTACTTTGGCAACAAATTTTAAAGGGTATTTTTTACCCTTATAACCATACAGGTAACGGACAAAAAGAGGTATTATGTCTATTTCTGAACAAGATGTAATCACTAAAATCAGAGCGGGAGATATTGACTCGTTTGAGACGATCTATTTAGACCTCCGTCCGAAGTTATATGCATTTTGCAGAAAGTATGTAGACGACATCGAATTAGCAAAAGATATTGTTCAAGATGTATTCTTTTGCTTTTGGGAGAAGAGACTTCTCCTTCAAATTAACACTTCATTAAGTGCTTATCTCTTTCAAATGCTTCACAATAGATGTCTTAATCATCTCAGAAATGAAAAAGTAAGATTGCGCTACCAAAATTCAATCGAATTAAGATTTAAAGAAATGGAGTTAAGTTATTTCGATGAACTCCAGGAAAGCCATGTAAGTATCTATTTTAAGGATATTGAAGAGATTTTTAAAAAGAGTATTGATTCATTGCCTGAAAGTTGTAAGAAAATATTCCTGCTGAGTCGCATTGAAGGAATTGACAACAAAACTATCGCAGAGACATTGAATTTATCAATAAGAACAGTTGAGCACCAAAACTATCGGGCGCTTAAAATACTTAAAGAGCACCTAAAAGATTACCTTCCCCTTTTCCTGTTTCTTCTTTCGCATTAACCCTCCATTATAATTTCAAATTATTTCTTTACAATTTTCATTTCCAATGTAAGTAAGTATGACAATTTAGGTGTCATACTACAAAAGGGAATAATAATATGAACTCAAAAGATGACTACTACATTACTTTAATTTCAAAGCAACTATCAGGCAGAAATGCTACTGAAGAGGAAAAGAAAGAAATTTTAGAGTGGATAGAAAAAGATAAAGAAAACGAAGCGCTATACTTTAAGCTCAAAGAGATTTGTGATGCCGGGTTGTGGAGTACACGTTTAAATGAAGCTAATTCAACGACAGAATGGAAACTCCTTTTGGAAAGGATAAATGAATCGTCTCACAATACTCAGCAGGCTAAAACACCCATCGTTAAACTTGCACTTACGTTGTTTAAATATGCCGCCATCCTTCTCGTTGGCATGCTATTTTCTTTCCTTCTTTTCAACCACCAAACTAAATATAATTCAGAAAAAGATCCCGGCATCATCATTATTACCGGAAAAGGTGAACGAACCAAAACGATATTACCCGATGGAACAAAGGTTTGGATCAACTCATGTAGTTCATTTTGTTATCACAAAGAGGGCAAAATAAGAAGCGTCGATCTAAAAGGAGAAGCTTATTTTCAAGTCAAAAAGGATTCAGCACATCCATTTATTGTAAATAGTTCAGGATTTACTGTAAAAGCACTCGGTACAGCTTTCATCGTAACAGGATATGAAAACTCGGATGAAATCAGCACGGTTCTGGTAGAGGGATCCGTTTCAGTCGGTGCTGGAAATCAAAAAGAACATACAATCATTAAACCCGGACAAAAAGCGACACTCTCATCCGACCGGAAAAATATTGCAGTTCAAAATGTGGACACTGAATTATACTCTGCATGGAGGTTCGGTGAATCACGTTTTGTAAATCTCACTTTTGAAGAAATTGCAAAGAGACTAGAACGATCACATCGGGTGACCTTCATCTTCCACAATCAAAAAATAAAACATCTTACTTTCTCGGGGACCTTCTTTGATTACGAATCAATTGATACGATTCTAAAAGTCATCAAGATCAACACCCACATGAATTATACCATTCAAAAGAATCTAATTTACATTTATTAATTCACTGCTTTTAAAATTAAACATGTTGCCTATGAAGGAAAAACAGGATTTCTTTAAAAGCTGAAAGAGCGGGAAAGCGCCACTTCCCCGCTCTAATGTTCAGCAAAACGCATCTGAAAAATTAACGCTTTTATTGTTCAACTAAACATTGATAAAATTATGAATTTATCTACAATTCTAAGACATACCCATAAAATAAAATGTCTTACGCAAACACTTCGAATAATGAAAATATTTACAATTTTGATGTTATGCTGTAGCCTATCGGTAATAGCAAAAAGCACCTATTCACAAAGTACGAAAGTGAATATTAATTTGAAGGGTTCAACTCTTTTAGATGTTTTCAGAGAAATAGAAAAACAATCAGAATATCGCTTCTTTTATCACAACCAGCAAATAGATGTTCTTAATAAGATCGACGTTGATGCAACCAATATGAAAATATCGGATGTCTTAGAAAACGTCTTTAAAAATACCAATATAGCTTATAAAGTAATCGATAAACATATTGTTTTGATTACAGTACCGGGCATGGACAATTATGAAAATACAGTACTCGCTGAATTTCAACAGGTACTTAGTGTTTCGGGTATTGTTAATGATTCAAAAGGTAATTCACTTCCAGGGGTATATGTTAGAATCAAAGGAACGAAACAAGGTGCAGTCACAGACATCACTGGCAAGTTCACGCTAAATATCCCCAGCCCGCAAACCGTACTTCAAGTTTCATGTATGGGCTATACATCACAGGAAATCTACGTTGGGAATCAGAAGACTATCAAAATCACACTGCAAGAGGATGTACGAAATCTTGATGAAGTAGTGGTTGTAGGTTATGGAACACAACGGAAATCAGATGTAACAAGTTCTGTCTCGAGTGTGAAGTCGGATAAATTTTTAAAAGGATCGGCTAAAGATGCTGCTCAATTAATTCAGGGGAAAGTATCCGGATTAACCGTTTCTACTTCATCTGGCGACCCAACACAAGGGACTCAGATCATGTTGCGTGGTATCAGCACTTTGCTGGCATCCTCCTCCCCTCTCATTTTAGTTGATGGTATACCTGGAAGTTTATCTACTGTAGCTCCGGAAGATATAGAATCAATAGACGTATTAAAAGATGGTTCGGCAGCAGCAATCTATGGAACAAGAGGAACAAATGGCGTAATCCTCATTACGACAAAGAAAGCTACGAATGAAATGAAGCCTACAATGGAATATTCCAGTTATGTAAGTACACAAATGATTGCCAGAAAGATGAACTTCCTTGATGCTGCTGATTACAGAAGATTAATCAAACAAGGAGTAGGTTTTGAAGATCTTGGGGGCTCAACGGATTGGCTTAAAGAAATTACACGTACACCCATCAGCCAAAACCATAATCTAACCTTACAAGGTGGAAATACAACTTCCAACTATACAGCTTCTATAAACTTTAAAGGCTCGGAGGGCATTTTCAAACGTTCTGACGATAAGCAACTAATTGGCAGGTTAGACCTAAATCATGCAATGTTTGATAACAAACTGAAATTAAACCTGAGTTCATCATTTAGAGATGATAAATATTGGACAGGTGGTGATGGCTATAGCTTTAACACAGGTGTATACAGACAAGCGATCATCCGTAACCCAACAGATGTTGTAAAAAACGCTGACGGAACATGGAAAGAAACTGATACCTACATGTACGATAATCCTGTAGGATTATTAATGGAGACAGATGGTCTGTATGAAGAAAAAGAGATGCGTGTTGCAGGAAGTGCAATCTTTTCGCCAATCAAAGAATTAAATATTAAGTTATTGGTATCACAAAATAGTGATGATATCTTACGTGGATATTACCAGACAAAACAAAATGTCTCCAATACAAAATATGGCAAAAATGGATATGCTTCAAGAGGCACTGCCGCGTCTAAAGACAATCTTTTAGAATTCACTACTGATTATTCAAAAAGCTTTGGAAAACATAGAGCATCTATATTAGGCGGGTACAGTTATCAAGATCAAACGAATGAAGGTTTCTGGATGCAAAACTGGGATTTCCCAACGGATCTCTACTCTTATAATAACATGGCAACCGGTGATGCGTTGTCCAGAGGCGAAGCTGTAATGGCTAGTAGCAAAAGTTCATCCAAATTAATTGGATTCTTTGGGCGTCTCAATTATAACTTCGACGATAAATACCTGTTAATGGCAAGTATCAGAAGAGAAGGGTCAACAAAATTTGGCGCCAATTACCAGTGGGGTAATTTTCCTGCCGTATCTGTAGGTTGGAGAATTTCTAAAGAGCCATTTATGCAATCACTCGATTTTGTAGAGAACTTAAAAATCAGAGCCGGTTACGGTATTACAGGAACTGAACCCAGTAGCCCATATATGTCGCAAATCAGTTTAAACTATGGTGATCGGTTCCTAAATAATGGAAAATGGATTCAGGGTATAACACCTGTAAGAAATGCAAATCCTGATTTACGTTGGGAAAAGAAGAAAGAGCTCAATTTAGGACTTGACTTCTCATTTTTGAAAGGGCGTATTTCTGGGAACATGGATGTCTATCAAAGAAAGACCGTAGATATGCTTTATGATTACTCGGTACCGGTACCTCCAAATCTCTATAGTACTACTACAGCTAATGTTGGGGTTATGGAAAACAAAGGTATTGAAGCATATATTCAGTTTATTCCATTAAAATCAAAAGACTTTAATTGGACATCCAGTTTTACTTATTCAACCAATAAAAATAAACTGGTATCTCTGTCAAACGATCAATTCAAAATGACTAACGACTTTTTTGATACAGGATATACCGGCGAACCCATTCAGACAACAACCCATCGGGTTAAAGTTGGTGGTCCTATTGGCAACTTCTGGGGTTTCAAATCAATTGATATTTCAGCTGATGGCATTTGGATCATTCAAGGAAAAGATGGAAAACCTAAAAGTATTGTTGATGCCTCAGACGATGATAAACAGGTCTTAGGAAACGGACTTCCCAAATACTATCTTGGATTCAATAACGCTTTCCAATATAAGAACTTCGACCTTACCGTCAATCTACGTGGTGCTTTTGGATTCCAGATTTTAAACTTTCAACGTATGTATTACGATAATCCAAAGGTCACACAATACAATATGCTGAAAACTGCTTTCGACAAGGTTTACGGAAAAGCCGTTTTGAATAGCGATCTTGCATTGGTGAGTTATTATATTGAAAATGGAGATTATTTAAAAATCGACAATGTAACTTTGGGTTATACCTTTAATTTGAAAAATGTAAAGTTTATTAAAAATGCCAAAGTGTATGCATCTGCTCTTAACCTTTTAACCATCACCGGATACAAAGGAATCGATCCTGAAGTTAACAGATCCGGATTAAATCCAGGAGATGACGAGCGCGATAAATATCCAACTACCAGAACGTTCACGCTAGGTATAAATATTACATTTTAAATTACAGAGTCATGAAAAAAACATATAAATCATATATAACACTGTTACTTGCACTTTCAATTGCAGTATTAAACGGTTGTACCAAACTGGATGAAAAAGTCTATAGCGAAGTATTACAAAAAGATTTTGTACCCACTGAAGCAGATATTCCTGCTTTAATAGGACCGGTATATTCTGTAATGCGCCCCATGATGGCTGATTGGCAAGGTTATTTTGATGTGCAGGAAGAAGCAGCTGATGCAATTGTAACGCCAGCTCGTCCAAATGGATGGGTTGATGGTGGCACGTATCAACGTATGCATAAACATGAATGGACAACTCAGGAATGGCAACCATGGAATCTATGGAACAATTGCTATACCGGAATTAATACAGCAAACAGAGTAATGTATCAAATTCAGTCAGGACAAATTGTTATGACAAAAGGCAAGGACGCACTCATAGCTGAATTAAGAACTGTCAGAGCCTTCTACTATTACCTCTTATGTGACAACCATGGAAATGTGCCATTAGTGACCGATTATACCAGTAAAGATGTTCCGAAACAAAGCACACAGCTCGAAATCTATAACTTTGTAGTAAAAGAGTTAACCGAAAGTATTCCTTTATTATCGGAAGAGGTGAGTACGGTAACTTATGGAAGATTTACCAAATGGGGTGCTAAAACACTTTTGGCAAGAGTCTATCTAAACGCTATAACTTATACAGGTACTGGTATGTGGACTGATTGCTCTAAATTATGTGATGAGGTTATTGCAAGCGGAAAATACATTCTGGAACCCAATTATAAGGAATCGTTCAAAACCGCTAATGAAACATCAAGAGAACTCATCTTTGCGGTTCCTTATGATGAAACAAAAGGCCAGGGATTTGGTATCCACATGAAGACACTTGATCCTAAAATGAGAATTGTATTTAAGATGGAAGCTCAACCTTGGGGAGGTAGTTGTGCAGTACCCCAGTTTATCAATACCTACGATCCAGACGACAGTAGATTAAAAGATACCTGGATAATGGGCGATCAGCTAAATCCGGATAACGGAACGGTTGTAATATCTTTTCCAAATTATGTAGCAAGCATCTATGGTCCAAATAATAGTTATGATGGTTATCGTATTGGGAAATATGAAATTAAACAAGGTGCTAAAGGCAGCTTAAGTAACGACTTCCCCATCTTCCGATATGCAGAAGTATTAATGATGAAAGCTGAATGTCTGCTCAGAACAGGACATGCCGATGATGCTGCAGCAATCGTAACGACAGTAAGAAACAGAGACTTTAAAACAAATCCTTCAAAGGCAACTGTAACTGGCACAAATCTTCAAAAAGGCAGTAGTTATGTTTATGGCTATTCTTTGAATGGAGTCATTTCCCCTGTAGAAGGTGGTGCAGATATCACATACGGAAGATTCTTAGATGAATTAGGCTGGGAATTTGCAGCAGAAGCTCATCGCCGTCAGGATCTCATTCGCTTTGGAGTCTTCTCAACAAAAACATGGCTAAATCATAAGCCAAATGGAGCGACAAAGAAGATTTTCCCAATACCTCAGGAAGAGTTGAATAAGAACCCGAATTTAAAACAAAATCCGGGATACTAAGAAACTATTAAGTTCCACCGCGTCATTTTGACCACTTGAGAGAAATCTTCATAAACCCCACCTCGTCATTTTGACCTCTTGGGAGAAATCTTTTCTTCTTGCGAATATCTATTAGTAGATTTCTCCCAAAAGGTCGAAATGACGGCTTCGGCTGGAATAACTGCTTCGGTTGGAATGACGGTTGTGGTTGGGATGACGGCTTCGGTTGGAATAACGGTTACGTTCGAAATAACGCGGTTGGGTTTACGCAGTTTCTAATTAGCTTTGCTAAAAAAACATCTTTATCTCAAAATCTTTAACAATGAAAAAGTTTCTTGCTGTTTGTCTTCTGCTATCATTTACGATAAACTCTTGGTCACAGAAAAGCCAAAGATCAGGTCTCACAGATAGAAAAACAGGAAAAGAACAGACCGTATCGCCAAAGCCAATTGATCCACAATTAGTTCATGACCAAAGCGACATGACATGGGAAGATTACAGTCCTATTCCAGGAAGGGATTGGGCCAGCTCATCACTTATTCCGGAACGTAAATTCAAAATGGCTTTGGTTGCAGTTGATTTTTCTGATCAGCCTTTTGTAATCACGCAGCCAAAGAAATCTGATCTTTTTGGAAATCCTCAAATAAGCCCAGTTAAAAGAGAAGATGTGCCTAAGTTTTATTCAGATTTTTGGCTCCATCCTTCTGCAATCAACCATGGACATACAATTAATGGTTATTGGATGGAACAGTCGCGTGGTAAATTCGGTATCACACAACTTGATGCATACGGCCCCTACCGAATGCCTAAAAAGCTTTGGGAATATGGACTGAATGAATGGGGACAGAATAATGCGACTCCTGATGGATCAAAGGCAAACAGCGACATGGAACCTGATGTTGATGCGCTCTGGAAAGCAGCAGAAGGAGATATTAGCAAAAAATATGATGCGATCCTGCGTTTATATGCAGGTTACGATGAGACAGGAGTATGGCTTGAATTCGGAGAGATGAAATTCCTATCAAAAGATGATATCCCTGCTGAATGGGGAAATCCTGATCCTTCAAAACCGAGATGGAGCCCTACACGCTATGTTCCCTGGACCTCATGGAAAGCAGGACAGATGCAGTGGGGAATCTCCTCAATCAGACAGGGGGAAAACTCTGGAACGATAACCCATGAGCTTGGTCATTTTGCATTCGATATTGGCGATAATAATAATAATCCATATATCAAACCCTATAGAAGAGCTGGTTCTGGTCCATGGGATATGATGGATCGAGGTTCTTTCAACGGTCCGGGCGGTCCCCACATGAGATGGGTGGTACCAGCAACAATGGGAGCTGGTATGCCGGCAGGTTTGATGCTCAGGAATAGAATATTGAATGGATTTCTCCCAGAGAAACAGGTACTGACCCTCAGCCGTGAGGAACTGGCAAAATCAGGTCCCGTAGTTGCAACAATTACCGCAAGAGCCATTGAACCACTTCAAGGTACATTTGCCGGTGTTATTATCAGACTCGATGGTGCAGCTCCACACGACAGAACGCCGGTAGATGATCCTGCTGTTAATCCATTGTCGGCAGGTATTCCAAACTTCGATTTTTACTCAATTGAGGTTGTTCAGCGTATCGGCTATGATTCATTTTGTCCCGATAATGGAGTTCTTCTCGCAAAGAATAAAGACAAAGAGAGTAGCAATGGAGGTCCCAATGAATTCAACTGTTTTAACTGGGTTATTGATGCCCATCCCGAAGATATTAATAAGGTCGACTATATTAAACCGGACGGAAAAGTTGTAATGAGGACTATTGCTGACTACCGTCAACTGAACGATGCATTATTCCATGCCGGACTTAATTCAGGCAGTCAGTTTGAATGGGAAGATACCGCAAACAGATTACACTTTTATGTAATTGATGTCCAAAAGAATGCAAATGGAATACTTGTTTATAAAGTAGGTATCAGATCTCTTGATAACATTGGATCGCAACTACAAAAAACAGCTATTATTCCTCCTGCCGCTAAGAAGATGAATTCGCAAGGTGAATATTTCAGTTTTACACTTTCCAATACAGGTTTAGTCACAAAGACTGACACGATATCACACAAACAGATCTCAACAGCTTCTCTTTATAATGATATTTATCGTTTGTCAGTAAGCGTTGAAGGAAAAGGTTGGAAAGCTCAACTTTTGAATGGCCTGGCATCTGTAAAGTCAGGCGATACTGAGAAAATCTCAGTATATTTATCGAATGATGAAAATTGTTCCCCCTCTGCAAAAGTGACACTTACAGCCAGTTCAGAAAGTAATCCCTCAAATACAGTTTCATCTTCATTCGAAATAAAAGCAAAATCAAAAACACGACAAATACCTGACAAATAAAATTGTTGTTATGCTATTGAATCAGGTAGACAATTAAACTCAGACAAACTCTTTGATGTAAAACAAATAATTACTTAAATGAAGAAAATATTATTATTTACTGCCTTCACAATCTTTTCACTATGTATTCAGGCACAATCTTATACTCCTGAAAAGAAAGACTCAAAATTCAAAGTTGCTCCGGTTATTGACTTAAAAGCAACGGCATTCAACATCCGTGACGTAAAATTATTGGACGGAAGTATCTTTAAAAATGCAATGGATAAAGATGCTGCATATCTTTTGTTACTTGATCCGAACAGGTTATTACACCGATTCTACAAAAATGCCGGTCTACCAACAAAAGGTGATGTCTATGGAGGATGGGAAAGCGATGGACTCTCTGGACATACACTTGGACACTATCTTTCAGCAATTTCAATGTTTGCGATAACATCTGGTAATCCTGAATTCAAAAAACGATCAGACTATATCGTTGATGAACTTGCACGATGTCAGGATGCGCGTAAAACAGGTTATGTCGGAGCTATTCCGAATGAAGACACACTCTTTAACCGCGTATCGAGAGGCATCATCAGATCAGGTGGTTTCGATTTAAATGGAGGTTGGTCACCCTGGTATACCGTTCATAAAGTAATGGCTGGGTTGGTCGATGCCTACCTGTACTGCGATAATCAGAAAGCACTCCAGGTGGTCGTAAAAATGGCAGACTGGACGAATAACATTGTTAAAAACCTTACAGAAGAGCAACGTCTTAAAATGTTGAACTGTGAGTATGGAGGCATGAATGATGTGCTGGTGAATATCTATGCCATCACCGGTAATAAAAAATATCTTGATCTCTCACGTAAATTTAATGACGAGTTTGTGATGGGACAATTGGCCAAAGAGATTGATCCAATGCCCGGCAAACATTCAAACACAAACGTGCCCAAAGCTATCGGCTCGGCCAGAAGTTATGAACTAACCAATACGCCTTCTGACAAAACCATTGCCTCATTCTTCTGGAAAACAATGGTTCATCACCACTCTTATGTCATAGGAGGGAATAGTAGTTACGAATATTGTGGAGAAGAAGATAAGTTAAACGACAGATTGAGCGATAACACCTGCGAAACTTGTAACACCTATAATATGTTGAAGCTCACCATGCATCTGTTTTGCTGGCAACCAAGTCAGGATTTAGCAGATTATTATGAAAGAGCACTCTATAACCACATCCTTTCCTCTCAGAATCCAACAGATGGAATGATGTGCTATTTTGTTCCACTCCGCATGGGAACAGAGAAGCAGTTTAGTGATCAATTCAACACATTCACCTGCTGTGTGGGAACCGGGATGGAGAATCACAGCAAATATGTAGAGAGTATTTATTATCAGGCTAAAGATGGTGGCTTATATGTAAATCTGTTTATTCCGTCCATATTAAATTGGAAAGAGAAAGGGATCACGGTCAAACAGGAAACCAAGTTCCCTGAAAACAATCAATCGAGTTTAACATTCACTCTAAAAACACCAAAGCAGTTCGCGCTCTATCTTAGGAATCCTAAATGGGCAAGCAATGGAGTAGTTGTTAAAGTGAATGGAGAGGTAGAATCTCCATCACTAAACGAAGATGGATATCTGGTGATCAATCGTAAATGGAAATCGAATGATAAAGTAGAGATCACACTTCCAATGACACTTCATACTGAGAGTATTCCAGACAATGTAAACAGGGTCGCCTTCTTGTATGGTCCTATCGTTTTAGCCGGACAACTTGGAAAAGAGACCCCGGATCCTTTAGTAGGAACTCCTGTTTTACTAACTGACGATCGGAATATCAGTAATTGGATTAAGCCGGTAGAAAATGAGCCATTAACATTTAAGATGACCGGAGTAGGGAGACCTTTTGATCCTTTGTTGAAACCGTTCTATAGCACTTATGATCAACACTACAGTGTATATTTCGATTTCTTCACCTCTGCAGAATGGACTTCTCGTCAGGCTGAATATGAAGCTGATAAAAAACGCCAAAAGGAGATTGAAGAAAACACAATTGATAACTTCAGAATTGGTGAGATGCAACCTGAACGTGATCATAATCTACAATCCAGTGCGCAATCTTATGTTGATGAAGCATTAGGTAGAACCGGTCGTGAAGCCAGACCAGGTAATTTCTTTTCTTTTGAAATTAAGACACAACCTGATAAAAATAACACCCTGTTATTGACATATATTGGCGATGATAAAGACCGGAAATTCGATATCATGATCGATGGTGTTAAGCTTACAACTGTTGAATGGGCTGGTGGTAAAGCTGGCAAATTTTATGACTTCTCCTACCCTATCCCATCTGAGATGACCCAAAACAAGGCAAAAGTGACAATCAGAATTGAGGCAAATTATAAGAAGACTGCCGGTAGGATATTTGGTTGTCGAATAATGAAAACAAAAATAGATTAGTATTTTTCTTCTGTTTTGTTGTTGTATTAATTAAGAAGCGAGTTTTAAACGAACTCGCTTCTGTTTTTTATAATTTTTCATATATATTTGAAAAAAATTTAAACCCCTTACACACTCACCCAAAATATGAACTCAAAATTCTTGAATATCTATTTTATAACTATCCTTTGTAGCTTTTTTCCCTTAATTGCGAATGCTCAACAGCTTCAACTAGGCGAAGATGGAATAGCCGAAAGTTGCACCAGTATCATGGTAGGCCGTAAAGCTTCAACCGATGGATCTGTAATCACCAGTCATTCATGCGATTCAAACTATCGAACATGGCTAAATATTGTCGCACATAAAAAGAATAAGCCCGATAGTAAAATGAATATCTACTGGGGCACTTTACATACTGAAAGTATCTTCGACTCTACAACCATGATCAATAAAGGTGAGATACCTGATGTTGACGAAACCTATGCTTACCTCAACACAGCCTATCCTTGTCTCAATGAAAAGCAATTAGGGATAGGAGAATCAACCATAACCGGAAAAAAGGAGTTGGTCAACACAAGAGGTCTTTTCTTAATTGAAGAGCTTGAAAAGATAGTGCTGCAACGTTGTACAAATGCACGAGATGCCATTAGCTTGATTGGGAAACTGGTAAAACAATATGGATATGCCGATTGGGGCGAATGTATTACAATTGCTGATAAGCATGAAGTTTGGCAGCTAGAGATATTTGGAGGTGGCCCCGATGAGATTGGTTCAGTCTGGGCAGCTCAACGAATTCCGGATGATCATGTTGGTATTTCTGCCAATATTCCACGTATAGGCATATTAGATCTAAAAGACACAGACCATTTCATGGCATCAGAAAATGTATTTACGCTCGCCCAAAAGATGGGGTGGTGGGATGGCAAAGATCCTTTCAAATTCTGGAAAGCATATAGCGGTGGCAAACCATTTGGCATCCGCGAGTTCTTTGTTCTATCTAGTCTAGCCCCTTCTCTCCAACTTAAACTTGACGCAGAAGAACTTCCTTTCTCCGTTAAACCTGAAAGCAAAGTATCGGTACGCGATGTGATGAAATTCTATCGCACCACTTATGAAGGGTCTCCTTATGATGTAACCAAAAATTTAATGGTTACACAAAAGACAAAGAATGATAAAGGCGAAGTGGTTGACGAAAAAATCATGAGCCCGGTCGCTAATCCATTTTTATCTCCCGATACCCGAAACCTCTTCAACGAACTCAAGCCCGGATCAGCTGAACGCCAACGTACAATTGCTGTTCCTCAATGTTCATACTCGCACATCATTCAATTGCGCGATTGGTTACCTGATGAAATTGGCGGTGTTGCATGGTTTTCTTTCGATAACCCCGGAGAGAGTCCCCGCTTCCCAATCTTTGCCGGCAACCTTACGTTACCTTCAAGCTTTAATATCTGCATGCAACATCGCTTTAGAGAAGACGCTGCCGGCTGGTGGTTTAGAAAAGCGAATAAGTTGGCTACCGTAAAATGGGGCATCGGTCGTAAATATATAGAAGAAGGTGTTACTGAATTTGAGAACAAAGCTTTCGAAGAACTTCCAATGATTCAAAAACGAGCCCTCGAATTGTATAAGGACAAAGAGATGGGAGTGAAAGAGTTGAAATACAAAGAATTCCTCACTACCTACACCAACCATTTTGCCTATAGTGCCATGTATAAATGGAACGAAATCAGTGAAACACTTTGGGCTTTATTCGCAAGAGGATTCTAATCTTTCACTGAATATAATAAACTTATTTGAGAAGCTTTTGTAAGCATCGATCATCTCAATAGCCTGTTTGTGGATGTTGAATGAAGCTGTGACACCTGATCTACCAGCAATACTCAAGGCATCCAGCCGTTCAACATCTCTATTCACCAAGCATGTGAGCTGCCTCTCCAATCCAGGACTTGTTGGGAATGGATGAAAATCTACGGCAGCCCAACCCGGAAACCCAAACCATTATTGGCGTTATCGATTTCATCTAAACCTTGAAGACCTTATGCATCAAACCGAATTCAATAATTTTCCTCGTGAGCAAATAAGATTATCAGGTAGATTGGACGTGTATTAAATAACGTTGACTGAATAACAGGTACACCCAAAATATGGCATAATATGTAATAATTTAACCATAAATATTTATATACTGAATAAAAAACAGTATTTTTGTTCATTATAGCTAAATGGAATGATCAAAAACATACTTTTTCAACAACAGGAAGAACGTGACAGTTTACTCAAACATCCATATATTGAGCGTATGGATGTTATAGTAAAAGCAGAATACCTGTCTACAGGACTCGTTAAGTTAATTACCGGACCTCGTCGAGCAGGAAAATCTGTCTTAGCGCTTCAGTTGTTAAAGAATGAAAACTTTGCTTACCTTAATTTTGACGATGATTTACTTTTAAAGCACTTTGACGAAGATGCGGTAATTCAAGCTTTAAATGAATTATATCCCGGTTATCAGTATCTACTTCTGGACGAAATTCAAAACTTACCCAATTGGGAATTATGGGTAAATAAGCTTTATCGCAGAGGTGTGAATCTTGTTATTACAGGCTCTAATGCTAAACTACTTTCTCGTGAAATGGCTACTTCACTCACAGGGAGATATGTGCAGATAGCTGTTTATCCATTTAGCTTTGCTGAGTTTTTATATTTTCAAAAAACATCAATACCCGAACAAGAATCTCTTACTCCTCAGAAAGCAGGGATCGTGTTGAGTCATCTAAATACTTATTTGCTGAATGGAGGATTCCCCGAAATAGTTTTGAATCAATCTATTCTTAAAAATTATTTATCATCTTTATTCGACTCGGTATTATTGAAAGATATAATGAGGCGCTTTCAAATACGCCAATCTCAGCAACTTTATGATTTATCGAATTATTTATTAACAAACTACACAAATCCTTACTCCTATAATCAACTCAAGACAGATCTCAACTTTAGTAGTGTTTCAACAGTTCAAAAATTTGTCGGATACCTTTCCGAACCTTATCTATTTCTCAATTTAACACGTTATTCCACCAAAATAAAGCTTCAACAAAAATCTCAAAAGAAAAGTTATATCATAGATAATGGATTTATTTACGCACGTTCGTTTGAGCTTTCCCCAAATTATGGGAGATTACTCGAGAACGTGGTGTTCGTTGAATTGCTACGACGAAATTACAAACCAGAATTAGATATATTTTATTACAGAACGCGTAACGACCGGGAAATAGATTTTGTATGCCGAAAAGGATATCGTGTCGAGCAGTTGATTCAAGTATGTTATGATATTACAAGCCCCAAGGCCTTGAAACGGGAGATAGATGCTTTAGTGGAAGCCTCTTCGGAGTTGGCTTGCAATAACTTACTACTCATTACTTGGAATAAGGAAGAAACGATAAAAAGGAACGAATTTAATATCCAACTACTCCCAGCATATAAATGGCTGTGTGGCATTCTGTAACGCCTATTTTAACGATTTCATCTATTCTATCCGAGTAAACATGAACCGTCTCTTCGATAGTAAAACGGTTTAAAGATGAGGGATATTTCCAGTCAATTGAGACAATCGGATTGCTTTCGCCCGGGCTTACATGTTTCGGCACTGCCGAAGGCCTACCAAGTGGTTAGTCCATGATCCCATTTATATCCCCAACTCAAAACTACTCAGCGGGAGTAAGAAAACGAGGAGCTTTTCGACAATTCGTTCCATTTTCATAAGAATAAGCTATCCCCAATAATACCGGCTCACTCCATGCTCTTCCAAAGAAAGATATCCCGACTGGCAGATCATCAATAAATCCCATTGGTACCGTAATATTCGGATATCCGGCAATAGCAGCAGGCGAAGAGCTGTCAACCTGAAAGTTATCACCATTCGTCCAATCTGTCAACCATGCTGGATTACCAGTTGGAGCAATGATTGCGTCCAGATTATACTTATTCATTACCCGGTCTATTCCATCTTCCCTACTCCCTTTAAACATCTTCGCCAACGCATCCTGATATTCCTTTGAAGACAGATCTCCTTTTCGTTGAGCCTGTTCCAAATACTTTTGATTATAATATTTCATTTCAATAGCATCCGACTTATTAAATGCGATCAAATCCTCTATACTTTTAATCGGTGCTTGGGGTCCTAAAGATTTAAAATATTTATTCAATCCATCCTTGTATTCATAAAGCATGATCTCAAAAGAGTTTTTATCAACATCGTCACCAGTAATATCTACAATTTCAATTACTTCAGCACCTCTGCTCTTCATAAAATCAACAGCTTTATATACCAGCGCATCAACCTTAAAGTTTTTACCTAAAGGAGCTTTGAACAAGCCTATTCGTTTCCCTTTTAAACCATCTATCTTTAAAAATTGGGTATAATCCGTATAATATTTTCCCTGACTACCGATGGTCTTCTGATCCGTAGAATCAACCCCTACGATTGCACCCAGGCATATAGCCGCGTCTCTAACCGTACGCGCCATTGGTCCCGGAGTATCCTGAGTAAATGAGATTGGAATAACACCCGAACGACTGACTAATCCCACAGTAGGTTTAATTCCTACAATCCCATTATTGTTAGAAGGACACACTATCGATCCATTCGTTTCTGTTCCAATCGCTATCATGGTCAGATTAGCAGATACAGCCACAGCTGAGCCTGAGCTCGATCCGCATGGATTTCTTGTTAGTATATATGGATTTTTTGTTTGTCCTACCACTCCACTCCAGCCACTTGAAGACATCTCTCCACGAAAGTTAGCCCACTCACTTAAATTAGCTTTCCCAATAATAATTGCACCAGCTGCTCTTAATTTCTTGGCGACATAACTGTCGTTGAGTGGATGCGAACCAATCAAAGCCCTGGAGCCGGCAGTTGTAGACATTTTATCATGGGTGTCTATATTATCCTTCAAGACTACAGGGATACCATGAAGGGGACCTCTGCTTTTTCCAGCCTTCATCTCTTTATCCAAAGCCTCTGCAATTTTAAGGACATCCGGGTTTACTTCTATTATTGAATTAAGGTGGGGCCCATTCTTATCTATTTCCACAATTCTTTTCAGATAAGCCTGCACAAGCTCTTTAATAGTAAAACTGCCATCTTTATACCCTTGCTGAATCTTTGCTATATCTTGTTCCTGAAACTTAAAATTATCATACGATTTATTTTGAGCTTCAACAGATTGTTCTAGCCAGAAAACTTGTATACAGATAATTAATATCAAGATCGACTTATTTAATAACGGTCTGCTATTCATTGCTTTTCTTTTTTCGTGATTATTATTTAAAAAGAGCTTTTAAATAAACAATATGCTCCTCAACGTAAACTCAAATATAAGTTGAGAAACGTTGAAAAGCAATATTTTTAATTTTGGTAGATGGTGTCACGAAAATGACCGTAATCCTAAAACTTCCTGCTGATTTTATTCTCGCACAAACATGTATTGATGATGATTTTATTTCTTTATCAGTTCAGGGTTTCTAATAAATCCAACAATCCAAATAAGAATAAGCACAATAGATGGCATTACAATACTCAAGCCACCGGTCATATGAATGATAATGGCTCCTCCCATATAGGCGCTTAATAATAATGTACCATAGATGTTTGTTCGTGGGAATAAGAATAATAAAGATGAAACTATTTCACCAATAGCAATTATCACACGCCAGTTTGCCAGATGCAATTTGTCCATTTGTTCAGGTTGTAAAACGAGTTTACCGGTTGCACTAAATAAATAGAGTGCGGTTAGCAAACCTGCAATCACCCAGGCAGTGATTTTTCTTGTCTTAGAAATTTCTCTCGTCGCCATAATATTAATTTTAAATATTTAATAAAAAGACATAATTTGTCATACAGAACTAGCAATCAACATTTGGGTCAAAATTTTGTTTGATAAAAATATTACAAATGCTTTGATGCTCATTTGAAGTTATTCATCTCAAAAGTTAATAATGATATGCCACACATTGCTATTATATCATCGAGTGTAAGAATAGGTAGAAACAGTCATAGGGTTGCTTTATACTTTAAGAATTATCTGGAGATAAACAACCTGGCTACAGTTGAAATCATTGATCTGAAAGAACTTAACTTCCCATTGTTTAACGAACGGTTACAGTTTCAAAAAAATCCTTCAACAGAAACGCTTGCTTTTGCAGAGAAGATAAAATCTGCTGATGGTATTTTGATCGTTACACCGGAATACAATGGAGGATATCCGGCAAGTCTGAAAAATATTACTGATTTATTGTATGAAGAATGGCGCCGCAAGCCCATTGCAATTTCAACTGTTTCAGCTGGAGGTTTCGGTGGCACACAAGTAATCACATCATTACAGTTTACGCTTTGGAAGATCGGTGCATGGACTGTTCCAGCCATGTTCCCTGTTTCAAGAGTTCAGGATTTATTTGATATAAACGGAATACCAACAAACAGGGCACAAATTGATAAACAGGCTACAAGATTCATCAATGAATTGTTATGGTGTATTGAAGCAAAAAAAAGAATGTCCTCCTGAAACGCTCATATTTTTATCATGACAAAAAGGGAAGCTAAAATCTATAATTATGAAAAAAGATACTATTCTCAGCACAAAATCACTTGAAGCTATGTGGCCAGTCATCAATCCATTCCTCTTTTTCGCACATCATCTCGACTATTATCCTGCAGGAAATGAAGAAATGGGACCTGCGGCATCACTGAGAGGCCGAAATATTGGCAATGACTTCACCGCGAAAGATGGATGGCGGATGTATCATGGTGACACGATCCCTGGATTTCCGGTACACCCGCACCGTGGATTTGAGACCATTTCCATCGTTAATGAAGGATTTGTCGATCACTCCGATTCACATGGACAGGCTGGCAGGTACGGCAGAGGAGATGTGCAATGGATGACAGCCGGAGCCGGATTACAGCACAGCGAGATGTTTCCAATGCTTAATACGGAAGGGGAAAACACACTGGAATTGTTTCAAATTTGGCTAAATCTGCCAAAAGCTAAAAAATTTGCTGCCCCCCATTTCAAAATGCTTTGGGCCGAAGATATTCCAATATTTAAAACTACAGATGAAAAAGGAAAATCTTTGATTATCAATGTAATTGCCGGTTGTATTGATGATGTAAGGGCACTACCCCCTGCACCGGATTCATGGGCTGCTGACCCTGAAAATGAAGTCGCAATCTGGACCATTCAAATAGACGAAGGAGCCAAGTGGGAACTACCGGTAGCGAGTGAAAAAGTAAATCGGACGTTATATTTCTACAAAGGATCTTCCCTTACTATTAATGGCGTTACGGTCTCTTCGAATCAAGCAATTGAGTTAAAAGCAAATGAACAAGTGACAATCGAAAACAGTGATTCCATTAGTTATTTACTGTTATTACAGGGGAAACCTATTTTGGAACCCGTTGTGCAATATGGACCGTTTGTCATGAATACAAAAGCTGAAATTCAACAAGCGATGGATGATTACCGCAGAACTTCTTTTGGTGGGTGGCCTTGGCCAAATGACAGTCAGGTACATCCTCGCTCACGAGGCAGGTTTGCATTACATAAGGATGGGACTGAGGAAATAAAATAAAAATTCATATTGAATTTAATTAACCTTTTGTATTTCAAGAGAAGAGGAGGCATCTCCAAAATAATAATGAGATTCCCTCCTCTTCCTTAAATTTAAGAAAGTAAAATTTCCTATTTCAGTTGTTTAAAGAATGTTACGACTCCAACAGGGTCAACTTGTAACATAATTTTATTGTCGCCTTTCGTAAGTTCAACAAAATAATTGTCGGCATTACCAAATTGAGAACCATATAACACCTTATCGATGTCTTTAGCTCCATTATAGTTATAAAATAGAACTGATCCAATGGCATAATCACTGTATTTTTTCGTGATATACTTCTGCCCATATGCAGGAAGATCAGCAAATGTTTTATATGTAGTAGTTCCAACCAATTGTCCTTCAAAATCATAATAAGCTGTCATTTCATGTCCGTCCTTAGAGAAGGTAGCTTCTTCAAAGTATGCAGTCCTTGTCCAGGTCACATCATTGTTTTTCCCAAAATCAGTATTAAAATTGAGCTTATTAATTTTACTTCCATCGCTCCCATTAAGGTTTTTTACAGTTTTCTTCTCACTTCTCTTCTCATGTTTTAACGCTTTATTTATTGCGTCATTTGTGAGGTGCTTTGTTGTCCGTGCATTTCCCAATGACACTGATAACAACAAAAAAGCGCCGAGTACTATGGATAACTTTTTCATAATTATAGTGATTAATGGTTAATATTGAAATAGAACTT
>JAHEYR010000112.1 GCA_023251485.1 Bacteroidales bacterium | reverse complement strand
CTCTTCTGGGTATACAAAATGGCGTTTACCCGATACAATTTTTTCGACTCTCTCTTTTTTCATTCCCATATACAGTACTTTTTTAAGGTTTTATACTGTATACCTTTTTCAGTAAAAGACAGATATTTGATCCTTGAATGGGTGTTCACAAAAATATTCTATCTGATATTTTTGTGATGAATCCAGATTAACTCACTGAATGGTTTTATAAACAGCGCAGCAATCCTATCTCAATAGATGGATAGCCCCTTTCAATGTCCTTTTTTGAATCTTTCCATTCGTTCCCGGTTCAAATACTTCGCAAGTGTAGAAATAAACTCCTTCTGCACAATCTTGCTTTGACCCTTTTGACTTCCCATCCCAATTTATAGCCGGGTCGGTAGTTGTGAAGATGAGTTCACCCCAACGGTTAAAGATTCGCATGTTTACTTTCTCGACAGATGAATATCCCGGGTAGGGTCTGAATTTATCGTTGTGCTCATCTCCATTAGGCGTAAATGCATTTGGAAGACGATATTTAGGACAGCCATTAGGATCGGCACAGACAATGTTACTTTTCGTGCTTTCAATTCCTTTGTCGTTAACTGCAATCACCGTATAGCATCCAACTACTCCATCTTTTGGCGCATGCATAATTACTGTATCAGTGGCCGATAGTGTTGAATCAACTCGTACAAATGGATCAGTGGATTGTAAAGCATAAAAAAGTACATATTTTTTAGCGGTCTTACTACCACAGGTTCGGTTTGGATTGTTCCAGGTCAGCTTGTTCTTTCCTTCTGCACAAATTGTTTCGATATTTAAGACCGGTGCACAGGGAATTAGATTATCTGTTGGCGTTGCACAGGCTTCTTGCGAAAAGTTAATCAGAGGATCAATAATTCCGGTGGTCCCATATGTCCCGAGAGCTTTTACCACATAACAATAATTCTGCCCGTTAATACGATTCGGGTCTATATATGTCGGGGTGGCTGAAACGCCAATAGAGTCAAGAACAGCTGTCGTCAGGTTACGACGATAAATAACATATTTCATGTTATTCCATGGCACAATCGCAGTCATAGTTAAAGTAAGTTGTTTGTCGCCAGGTGCTACACTTAATCTTTCGGATGAAGCTGTTTCACTATTTCCTACACTAAATCGGTTACCAGGGGTGTTATTGATAAATTCAATGCGATAACTTATGCCGCTGACTGAAGTTGGTGCCTTTAGGTCGATCAGGGTAGTGTCATTGATCGTGGCAGTAGAGTCGATCAACGTAAAAGAGGCTCCTGTCATGTCATTCGAACGATAGATCCGATATTTATATGGACCGGGGGTTATCGTGGTGTTTAATTCAGTGGGTTTCGACCATGCAATAAAAACTTTTCCAAGTGTTGCTGTCGTTTGAATACTTACATTGGTGATTACAGGTAAGTCCTTTTTTAAAGCAGCGCATGTTTCGACAGAGGGGTAACTTTCTGCTCCATCAGGGAATATTGCCGTAATTAAGTAGCAATAAGTTAAGCCATGTGCTAGTCCTTTACCTTTATTATCATCTGTAAAAGTCGTTGTTCCGATACCCTGTGTCGTTCCAACCAATTCAAACCCGGCTCCTGCAGGAACTCCTTGTGTACAGACATCAGGTGTATATCCCGAATGGCCTGTTCGTCTATAGATTTTATATCCTGAGGCTGTGGGGCAGATAGACTGATCCCAACTTACTCTGATATTTCGACCTATGGCAACTGTCAATGGGTTTAGTGGAGGAGGGGCTATGACGGATATGAAATTAGATTTAATATCGGTTAAGGGGGTTGTTTGTCCATCAGAAACCTTATAATAGACCTGATATGGTCGTTTTTGAATAGGACTTAAACCTGTTTTCCATGCGAAGGTTCCTGTAGCACTACCGGCGAGCTGAGCGGTCTGGACAAAAGTAGCAGGACTATTTTGCAGGGTTAAAGGCGATCCGGTAGCGGTTAAAGTAAGTTTAAACGGATCGGTGTCGTGAGCGGTTACATTATATGTTAATGTATTACCAGCCATTACACAATAATCGGGGGCAGGGTCAATGATAGGAGCTTTATTGGTACACGGAGTAATCGTAACCTGCATATCCCGGGTGACATATGCTATCCTTACACCATTTCTCCATTTCTCAATCAGAAAGGCAAAATTATATTCACCTTGCAATGTGGGTTTATCCCATGTGATATCTCCTGTTTTCGTGTCTATCACAAATGTTCCGGGGTGATCAGGATCAACCTCATTGGGGTATTTAAATCCTGTGATATTCACGCCTCCCGTAGTTCTGCAAATTACTAACTTATACGAAAGACTGTCTCCATCGGGATCGTAGGCGCCGGCATTATGTCTGAAAATATTGTTGATACAGCCATTATCAATAGGGGGCAGCTGTAATTGGGGAGAGTTAACCGGGCCTAAAAAAGGATTAATAGTTAGAAGTGTTTCTATGTATAATGGAATCTCTACAGAGTTGGGGATGTTTAATATCCCATAGTTTCGGTTGGGGTCGGTTAGCGAAATTTTAAATGCTCCCTGTCCGGCATAGACGTGAACTTTTTTATAGATATTTTTCTTTATATCTGTAGCTACAATTTCACCGAGGTGGTTGCAAAATATACCGGCAGGATTGATTCCGGAAGATCCGTTTATACGATAAACGGTGTCTTGGGTGCCGTCTCCAAAATCAATTTGCAGAACGTTTCTGTCGGCCTGGCTTGGGGCATAAGAGTATGTGACAACAGTTACTTCATATGTGAAGTTGCCTTTGCCCGGGACAAGGCGATAGGTGATTTCACCTGCACGCTGATGGGTGGCAAAAACATTAGCCCATAATATGAGGGCAAATAGGAATAGCAGATTCTTTTTCATCATGCATCCATTCTTTGGATTCAACAAAAATAATCAAATTTCTACGGAATACTAAAGATAAGTGTACAAGTAAAACGAATGCAAATCTTTGTTAAATTTTGATTAATTTTGTCAGACTTGCGCGATACCAAAACGACCCAGGATTATGACTTATGTAATCGATCAGGAAGCCGAAAGAAAAGAGATATTACGGAAATACCGTAACCTTCTAAAGGTATATCATCCTGGTATTCAGGGACGGGAGATTCGTGGGATCCGAAAAGCCTTTCTCTTAGCCGTTGATGCCCACAAAAACATGCGCAGAAAGAGTGGTGAACCCTATATTTATCATCCTCTGGAAGTTGCACGAATTGTAGTTACTGAAATTGGTTTGGGTGAAACGGCAATTATTTGTGCCCTCCTACATGACGTGGTGGAAGACTCTGACTATTCTCTTGAATATATCGAAAAGCAATTTGGCTCTGATATCTCCAGAATTATTGATGCACTTACCAAAGTTAAGGAGATTTCTGATAATAGTCTACTCTCTAAGCAGGCCGAGAATTTCAAAAAAATGTTGCTTACACTTTCGGCTGATCCTAGGGTGATGTTGATCAAACTGGCTGACCGGTTGCACAACATGCGCACGCTCGAGTCGATGCGTCCCGATAAGCAACTGAAGATAGCCTCTGAAACACTTTATATATTTGCTCCACTAGCTCACCGTTTAGGTCTCTATGCCATAAAAAGTGAGATGGAAGATCTGGCGTTGAAGTTTACCGAACCAGAAGTTTATCAATCTGTCGTTCAAAAACTGAAGGAGTCGTCAGTAGAAAGAACCCGTTTTATCAATCAGTTTGTCTATCCCATCAAGAAATCACTGGTGGAACAAGGCATTCAAGCCGATATATACGGAAGAGAGAAATCGGTATTCTCTATTCTAAAGAAGATGCGCGAAAAGGAGATCCCTTTTGAAGAGGTCTATGATATATTTGCTGTTCGTGTTATTATTCAATCCGATCTTGAAAACGAGAAACTCAACTGTTGGCGGGTATATTCCATTGTAACCGATCATTATTCTCCGAAGCAAAATCGTCTGCGCGATTGGATTTCAACACCAAAAGCAAACGGATATGAATCATTGCATGTTACTGTGATGAGTCAGACCGGGCAATGGGTTGAGGTTCAGGTCAGAACTCAGCGTATGCATGAAATTGATGAAAAAGGGATTGCTGCCCACTGGAAATATAAAGAGAAATTATCAAGTAGCGATACTGGTTTAGATCGTTGGCTAAATAGAATTGGGGAGCTCCTTGCGAATTCAGAATATGAGCCATTGGCTTTTCTTGAAGAGTTTAAACTAAATCTTTTTGCCGACGAGATCTTTGTCTTTACGCCAAAAGGGGAGATGCGAACACTTCCGGCAAATGCTACTGCACTTGATTTTGCATACGGTATACACTCAAATATTGGAAATCACTGCATTGGTGCAAAGGTAAATCATAAACTGGTCCCCCTGAATACCCGATTGAAAAGCGGAGATCAGATTGAGGTTATTACCTCTAAGATGCAAAGGCCTAAAGAGGAGTGGTACGAATATCTGGTAACTGCAAGGGCTAAGACAATGCTCCGAAACTCTATCAAAGAGTATAAGCGTGAGTTCTTGACTCAGGGGAAGGAGTTACTTGAAAAGATGTGTCGCGAGCTTGAAATAGAACCGGGCCGGACAGTAGAAGCACAACTTCAGGATTTCATGAAGATCCCCAGTCAGATCGAATTTTATTATCAGATAGCAAAGGGCGACATAGGATTAAAAGAAATTCGACAGTGTATGGGGCAGGCCGAAAAACAAGGATGGCTCAAGGCAATCAGATTACCCTTTACCCGGACTAAGGCCATTGAACCTGTTCTTGAAGAGGAAAATTCAATTGCTCGTCCTGCCTACGAAATATCAAAGTGTTGTTACCCTATTCCCGGCGATGAGGTAGTAGGTTTTAAAATAGATGATAAAATAGTTATTCATAGAACAGGATGTCCGGAGGCTGTGGGTCTTGCCACCCGATACGGAGATAAAATCACTTCAATAGATTGGTCCAAACTTGAAAATAGTCATTTTATTTGTGGTTTAAATCTTACGGGTATAGATGCTCCGGGATTGATTTACGATATCGTTAAGATTATTACTGAGAAATTTCATTTAAATATTAAAGCATTTCACCTTGACAGTAGTGGCGAAGTCTACGAAGCATGGGTTATTGTGACATTACCGGGTACTGAAGTTTTAAACGATTTACTACAGATATTGAAAAAGATAGGTGGTATCGATAAAGTATCGCGAATAAATAGGTTAAAGGATCTTCATTTTGAACTCAATAGTTGATGGAAGGCTTGGCGGATATAAAATATTTATTATAAATTTTATTTATACCAAATTTGAATAAGGAAATTATTTTCTATCTTTATGCAAAAAAAGACTGCGATGAAAGAACACGATAAAATAACTTTTGAAACCGTCAAGAAGATATTTACTGACTATCTTGAAAGTCATGGACATCGGAAGACCCCTGAAAGGTTTACTATCCTCAAAGAGATATATTCTTCTGAAGGTCACTTTGACATTGAGACTTTGTATATTCAAATGAAAAACAATAAATATAGGGTCAGCCGTGCTACACTCTATAACACTATTGAGTTGTTGCTTAGTAGTAATTTGGTGACGAAGCATCAATTTGGAAATAATTGTGCTCAGTTCGAAAGATCACACAAGTTTAAACAACACGATCATTTTATTGATATTGAAACAGGGAAAGTTCTTGAGTTTTGTGATCCCCGGATTCAGGATATTCAATCTGCTATAGAAAAAATGTTAAACATTGAAATAACTTCACATGCTTTAACGTTCTATGGTCGGATGAATAATGGAAAAGAAGATCAGACGAAAAAGAGTAACTAACAGAATATAAATATTTTTGAAATCAGCACTGGATAATCTTATTAACAAGGTATCTTGTGCTGATTTTATGTGACTTTAAAAAAATAAATAAATTACGGATGAAAGTTGATGTTTTATTAGGTCTCCAATGGGGAGATGAAGGAAAAGGAAAGATTGTTGATGTTCTTTCAGCAAATTATGATATCATTGCTCGTTTTCAAGGAGGTCCAAATGCCGGACATACCTTGGAAATGGATGGTTTCAAACATGTGCTACACACCATTCCATCTGGAATTTTTCATCCGAACACCTTAAATGTAATTGGTAACGGGGTTATTATCGATCCGTTTATCTTGCGTAAGGAAATCGGATTACTTCAAGAAAAGGGTGTTAACCCTTTTGAAAATCTTGTTGTTTCAAAAAGAGCACATCTTATTTTACCTTCACACAGACTTCTTGATGCTGTAAATGAAATGTCGAGAGGTGAATCTAAAATTGGATCTACCCTAAAAGGTATCGGACCAACTTATACCGATAAAACTGCCCGTAATGGTATCAGAATAGGCGATATCTTTATGCCATACTTCGAAGAGCGTTATCAATTATTGAAAGAACTTCATTTCAGAATGGCCTCTTCTACCGGAATTGACCCTGCTCAGTTTACATTGGATGGTAAGTCTTTTGGTGATTATGAGAAGGAATGGTTCCAGGCTATCGAAGCAATAAAAGCAATCAAGCAAGTTGATAGCGAATATCTGATTAATGAGGCACTGGATAACGGAAAGCGTGTCCTGGCTGAAGGTGCACAAGGTACCTTACTGGATGTCGACTTTGGCTCTTATCCTTTTGTTACATCATCTAATACCATCACAGCAGGTGTTTGCTCGGGGTTAGGTGTCGCACCAAATAGAATTGGAAAGATTATGGGCGTTTTTAAAGCCTATTGCACACGTGTTGGAAGTGGTCCATTCCCTACTGAACAAGAGAACGAAGATGGCGAACTAATGCGTGATGCAGGAAGAGAATTTGGTTCTACAACCGGTCGTGCACGCAGATGCGGATGGCTTGATATTCCTGCATTGAAATATTCGGTTATGATTAATGGCGTTACTGAGTTGATCATTATGAAGGCCGATGTATTAAGCCCATTCGATAAGATTAAGGTTTGTACTGCTTACGAATTCAACAACGAGATTACCGAGAAGTTAAGCTACGAAGCCGGTCAAGGTGTTGTAGTTCCCCTTTATGAAGATCTTGCAGGTTGGAAAGTAGATATTACAGAAATTAAGGCCGAGAATGAACTTCCTGCTAGTTTTAGAGACTATATTAAATATATCGAAAATAAAACGGGCGTTGGGATTAGCATGATATCTGTTGGTCCTGATCGTACGCAAACGATCGAAAGATAAGGATATGGAATTGTGAGACGCACTGCCGTGCGTCTCTACGATTGATTAATAAAAAAAGTCCGGATGAGAAATCATCCGGACTTTTTTTATGTTAGTGGCTGAAACTGATTCAGCCTTATATTCTTACCAATAGATTAGAGTTTACGTTTTACCTCTGTCAGTTCGTAGCCTTCAATGATGTCGCCAATTCTGATATCGTCAAATTTGTTGATATCCAAACCGCACTCATAACCGGTAGCCACTTCCTTCACGTCGTCTTTGAAACGTTTCAATGATCCCAGTGTACCTGTATGAACTACGATACCATCACGGATAACCCTGATCTTGGTATTTCGGGTAATCTTGCCATCAAGAACCATACATCCTGCAATCGTACCAACCTTGGTAATCTTGAAGACTTCGCGAACTTCAATGTTACATACAATCTTCTCTTCAATATCAGGAGCAAGCATACCTTCGATAGCCGACTTGATCTCATCGATAGCTGTGTAGATAATCGAGTAGAGGCGGATATCAATCTCTTCGTTTTCGGCAAGTTTACGTGCACTAACAGAAGGACGAACCTGGAATCCGATGATGATTGCATTTGAAGCAGAAGCCAACATAACATCCGATTCTGAAATCTGGCCTACAGATTTGTGAATCACATTAACCTGTACTTCCTGGTTACCCAACTTCAACAATGAATCTGATAATGCTTCTACTGAACCATCCACGTCACCCTTAACAATGATGTTGAGTTCTTTAAAGTCACCAATTGCAATACGGCGTCCAATTTCAGCAAGGGTAATATGTTTTTGAGTACGTAATCCCTGCTCACGTTGAAGTTGTAGACGACGGTTTGCAATATTTTTGGCTTCTTTTTCGTCGCGCATTATATTAAATAGATCGCCTGCCTGAGGAGCTCCATTCAATCCAAGCATAAGTAATGGTACAGAAGGACCTGCTTCTTTTATCGAAACATTGCGTTCGTTGTACATTGCTTTAACTCTTCCATAAGTTGAACCGGCCAACACAATATCTCCCACATTAAGAGTGCCATCCTGAACAAGGATTTTGGCTACATAACCACGACCCTTATCTAATGATGATTCAATAACTGTACCGGTAGCCAAACGATTAGGATTAGCTTTAAGCTCTAAAAGTTCTGCTTCGAGCAATACTTTTTCGAGAAGTTTATCTACGTTCAAACCTTTCTTAGCAGAGATTTCCTGACTTTGATATTTACCACCCCAGTCTTCAACCAGGAGGTTCATCTTAGCCAATTCTTCTTTAATCTTTTCAGGTTGAGCGTTTGGTTTATCAATTTTATTAATAGCGAATATCAAAGGAACGTTGGCAGCCTGTGCGTGATTGATCGCCTCAACGGTTTGGGGCATTATCTTATCGTCGCAAGCTATAACGATAATGGCAACGTCGGTGATTTTAGCACCACGGGCACGCATTGCAGTAAATGCTTCGTGACCAGGAGTATCTAAGAACGTTATTTTTTTGCCATTTTCAAGTTTTACTTCATAAGCTCCGATGTGCTGAGTAATACCTCCTGCCTCACCGGCAATAACATTAGACTTACGAATATAGTCGAGGAGTGATGTTTTACCATGGTCAACATGGCCCATAACGGTCACAATCGGATTACGTGAGATACGTTCACCTTCATTCTCGTCTTTATCTTCAACTACATTGCTGATAGCTTCTTGTACTTCAACACTGACAAAGTCAACTGAATATCCGAATTCATCAGCTACTAAAACAAGTGTTTCAGCATCTAGTCGCTGGTTGATTGAAACAAACATTCCAAGAGACATAAAGGTCGAGATAACCTGAACTACAGGAACGTTCATCATGCTTGCTAATTCGTTTGCTGTAACAAACTCGGTAACCTTCAGTACTTTTTTGTCTTCTTCCTGACGCATTTGATCATCCTGCATCTGCTGATGTACCAAATGACGTTTCTCACGACGGTGTTTTGATGTTTTAGATTTACCACTTCCGCTTAGACGTTGAAGTGTTTCTTTGATCTGACGTTGGATTTCTTCTTCTGTCAGTTCAACCTTAGGTAGATCTGCACGTTGATTTCTATTTGGGAAACGACCGGCTGGTGCTTGTTTAGGGCGGTTTTGCTGGTTCGTTGCATTGCTTTGTCCTGGTTTGCCTTGTCCTCCGGGCTTATTCGGTCCATGAGGATGCGCACCACCGCCTTGCTGCGGGCCTCTTTGTTGGCCTTGCGCATTTCCTCCTTGTTGAGGACCGCGTTGTTGGTTAGGTCCACCAGCCTGTTGCGGGCCTCTTTGTTGACCTTGAGCATTTCCTCCTTGTTGAGGACCGCGTTGTTGATTTGGTCCGCCAGCGTGTTGAGGGCCACGTTGTTGGTTAGGTCCACCACCTTGTTGAGGGTTGCGTGGTTGTTGAGGGCCACGTTGTTGGTTAGGTCCACCACCTTGTTGTTGACCGCCTTGTCCTTGCTGTCCTTGAATAGGTTGTCCGCCTTCGCCTTCTTTCTTGATACGTTTCCGTTTTTTCTTTTTAGCCTTATTCGCATTGTCATCTGATGATGAAGCTACAGGTTTCTTTACTTCC